>CAZXZQ010000146.1:0-7119 GCA_964645215.1 uncultured Rhizobiaceae bacterium
ACCTCTGCGTGGCGTTCTCAGATGAGAGCCATATTAAAATTAGTCGGAAGGTTTTTGTTTGAGAACGCCGCATGTTTAATTACAACACTGGTCGAAAGGCACGAGTGAATAATCACGCACAGCAAGTTGACTAGCACAATTAAATTAAACACCTAGAATGAAGCAATGAAAACTCTAACGACCATTATATCACTTATGTTTATGCTTATTGCGTCAATAGCATTTGCAAGTGAGCCATTTGCAACAGGCGCATTTAGCAAGGGTTTCTCAACGCAAGGCAGTGTTAAAGTTCATCAGAAAAACAACCAATGGCTGATTACGTTTGGCGAAGACTTTTTTCATGAAGGCTCACCAGATCCCTGGGTTGCATTTGGCAAAGACGGCTTTCAACGCTCTGGCATTGTTGGCGAGCTGAAACAATTTAAAGGCACTCATTCGTTTGTAGTGGAGCGTTTGGACCCGACTGATTTCAACGAAGTTTACATCTGGTGTGTGCAACATAATTCCAATTTAGGGCGTGCAAAAATTACATGGCAGTAATGCAATCAAAAAAACCATTTGCATTCATGTTTAATACCTGACATTGGGCGAATATAAAGTAATTTTTACGCGGCTAAGGATTCTGCGATGTTACGACAACTCTTTCCCGTTATAGCGCTTTTTGCCAGCACGATTTTTCTGCTAGCTGGCGGTGGCATGCAATCTGTTTTGATCCCAGTTCGCGGGCAGCTTGAGGGTTTTAGTGCCTCGCAAATTGGTTTGATTGGTGCGGGTTGGGCAATTGGGTTTACGGTTGGCTGTGTGATTGTGCCTCATCTTGTGCGGCGCGTGGGGCATGTAAGAACCTTTAGTGCGCTCGCAGCCATGCTCGCAACCGTTGTCATTTTAAACGGGCTTGTGATTGAGGCTTATTCCTGGGTGTTGCTTCGCGCAATTTCCGGCTTCTGTTTTGCTGGTTCTTACATGGTGATCGAAAGCTGGTTAAATGAGCGCATTTCAGACGAAAATCGTGGCGCGATGTTTTCAATCTATATGGTGATTTCACAAGGCGCATTTATGTTCGGGCAATATATGCTGGTGATTGCGAGCCCGTCTCGCGAGACGCTTTTCATGCTGGGCGCTATTCTTTACTCCCTTGCCGTTCTGCCAACAGCACTTTCAAAAGCGCAATCCCCTGCGCCGCTTACACAGGTAGAATTTGATCTGAAAGGCCTGTTCAAGAATTCTCCTGCAGCCTTTATTGGCGCTTTGATTGCTGGCATTCTTGCTGGTTCATTTCAAAGTTTCGCACCGGTCTTCGGCGTGGAGCAAGGCATGTCCAGCACAAACATTGCCAATATGATGGTCTTGGTCATGCTAGGTGCATTGCTCTTCCAATACCCACTCGGCAAGCTTTCAGACATGATTGACCGGCGTTATGTAATGGTTGGCTTGAGTCTTGCAGGCACCGCTGTCGGTTTCATGATTGCGCAATATCCGGTAGACGGCGCAGCACCGCAGGTAATGTTCTTTGGCCTGATGGTTTTACTCGGCGGGTTTGTCTATCCAATTTATGGGCTTGTAAACGCACACGCGAACGACCACGCTGCACCGGAAGATTTTGTCAAAATCTCGTCCAGTCTTCTTATTTTATATGGCGTTGGCAACATGATTGGCCCACTCGTCACCGGCCCCTTTATGCAATGGGCGGGCAGCGGTGCGCTTTTCCAGATCATCGGCATTTCGCATTTGTTACTCGCAATCCACATGACATACCGTATTACGCGACGTGAAGCGCCAGATGACGAAGATCAAATGGATTATCAAACTGTTCCAATGGCAACAGTTGGCCACTCAACCGAAACCTATTCCCTTGACCCACGCTCCGACCATGAAACCTATATGGCGGATGATGAAGCAGACGAAAGCAACAGCTAACCGCGTGCCGTCAAAAAGGCTTTTAAGGATATCTTAGACCAAGGATCAAGATGCTTTGCTGCACCTGAATAACTTTCAACAATGGATGCGGTAAGCAGGTCTTTGGCACTGAGTTCTTCCATAACCTCTACGGTTGCAGCTTTTGCTGCATCCAGAATATCTTGCGGATATTCGCGAATTTCGACACCCTCATTTTCAACAAGATTTTTGAGGCTCGCCGCGTTGTTCCACTCCGCTTCGCCAAGCGAGAAGATGTTCTCAGCCGCACAGGCAGATTCCACAATCTGCTGCAAATCTTTTGGCAATGCGTTAAATGCAGACAAGGAGACGAGCGCTTCACCCGTGCCATTGGGTTCATGGAAGCCGGGAGAATAATAATACTTTGCTGCCTTATGAAAACCCATGGCACTATCTGAAAACGGACCCAAAAACTCAGTCGCATCGATGACGCCTGTTTTAAGGCTCGTAAATATTTCTGATGGTGGCAGGCTTACTGGCAACGCACCAAGTTTCGTCAGCACCGCACCGCCAAGGCCCGGCATACGGATTTTGAGGCCTTTCAAATCAACCAAACTTTCAAGCGGTTTCTTGAACCATCCGCCCATTTGATAGCCCGTATTGCCCGCCATAAACGGCTTGATGCCAGAAGGCTCATAGAGTTTGTTCCAAAGCGCTTGACCACCACCGTGATTGATCCAGGTAATATGCTCAATGGGTGTGAGACCAAACGGGCCAGCAGTAAAAAGTGGTGCCGCAGAAAACTTGCGGGACCAGAAAAGCGGTGCGGTATGCGCCATATGGGCTGTGCCATCGCTTACCGCATCAAATGTGCCAAGGCCCGGAACAATCTCACCGGCTGCGTATAGTTTCACCGTCAAACGACCATCCGACATAGCTGTGATTTTGTCCGCCAAACGCTGTGCCGTGACACCGGGGCCCGGCAGATTTTTCGGCCAAGAGGTCACCATGCGCCACTCGATTTTTGTGTTGGCAATTGCTGGCATAGAAAGTGCAGGTAGAGCCGCAGAACCTGCGATCAGTCCAAGTGCTGCTCGGCGGGAGGTTTTATTATGTGTCATGTTTTACTCCAAAGCGCATGGAAATGGTGGACCGGGCCAGAACCATTTCCAATCTCAAGTTCATCTGAATGGCGAATGGCTTCCGTCAACCAGTGTTTAGATTTTTGAATTGCCTGTTCCATATCTAGCCCCCTCGCTAAATGTGAGGCGATTGCAGAGGACAAGGAACAACCGGTCCCATGGGTATTTTTAGTGTCGATGCGATCTGACTTAAATATCTTATTGCCATTAGCTGTGCAGAGAATATCAACACATTCATCGCCATCACCATGGCCACCCTTCATCAATACGGATTTTGCATTGCAAGAAGAACGCATGAAATTACCCTGTTCAATCATTTCATCTGGTGTTTTTGCCATAGATTGGATTGTGAGTTTTGCCGCCTCATGCAGGTTCGGCGTTACAACATCTGCAAGCGGCATGAGCGTAGACTTGATGGCTTCCACCGCATCATCGGCTAGCAATGAGTCTCCAGATGTCGCGACCATGACCGGATCAAGCACCACATGTTTGGGTTCGAATTTCTCAACGGCTTTTGCAACGGTTTCTACGACTGTGACTTGCGATAGCATGCCAATTTTCACCGCATCGATTTTTAAATCGGAAAAGACCGCATCTAACTGCTCTGCAATAAATTCAGCAGGCACATCGTGAATAGTAGTAACACCAAGCGTGTTTTGTGCTGTGAGCGCCGTAATAACGCTAGCGCCATATGCCCCATTTGCGGAGAAGGATTTGAGGTCTGCCTGAATGCCTGCACCGCCGCCAGAATCTGAACCAGCAATTGTTAGCGCTATTGGTATGCTACTCATGAACGTGACTCCTTGATTAAACGTGCTAGATTTTGGGTGGAAGCGCCAACATCATCTGCCATATAAAGTGCGGTGATAATTGCCACGCCATCACATCCTGCTTCAAATAGGGATGCGATGTTATTATCGTCTATGCCCGCAATCGCACCGACAGGCAAATTAGGTGCAAGATTCTTGATGGTGTTTGCGCGCTCAATCCAGCCATCAATACCAATAGCAGTCGGATTGTCTTTTGAATGGGTCACAAACACACCACCGACAAATGCGTAATCGATCATATCTACCGGACAGGCTTTTGCTTCTTCAATTGTCTTGATGGAAATGCCGATGATTGCCTCAGGTCCTAAAAGCGTTCGCGCATCACTAATCGGCATATCCTGTTGCCCCAAATGGACACCATCCGCATCGCACGCGAGGGCCACATCAACGCGGTCATTGATGATGAGTGGCACATGAGTTCCCTGCAAAGCCGCTTTAATTTCCCTGGCGTTCTTAATCATTGCACGAATGTCAGATTTCTTGTCGCGATACTGAATGATCGTTACGCCATTCTCAGCCGAGATGCGTGCGAGTTCATCAAGCGGACGATTTTGAGAGCGTTCCGGATCAACAATACCATAAAGGGTTACGTCACATGTGTTCATTCGACCCTCGCCTTTTCGCGTAATTCATCAAGTGTGACAGCGTGTAAACAATCAATAAAAGCAGGAGAAAAACTCCCCGGCCCGGACGCTTTCTTCGCTGCCATTTCACCCGCAACACCAAACCAGATAAGCCCCGCAAGGCCTGCAATTGAAGGAGAGTTTGACTTGGCCGAAAGCGCTGAAATCAATGCGCCCAAAGCACAGCCAGTTGCGATAACCTTAGCCATCATTGGATGCCCGTTTGATATACTTAATGACATTTCACCCATAAGAACTAGATCTTTCTCACCCGTTTGGATGATGCAGCAGTCATGACTTTCTCCCAAATCGATCGCGGAAATTTCTTCCGAATTGCCACGCAGAATATCAATTTTCCCAATCAACTCTTTTGCAAGCTTTGCTCTCAAAGGCGAAACATTCGCCATGACCGGATCAAGCAAAACAGGTTTGTTTAACTCAGTTGCGAGATTGATGCTTTTTTGAATTGCAATAATTCTATCTGCATCCAGCGTCCCTAGGTTTACGTGAAGGCAATCTGCTCGCCTAGTAAATACCTCTACTTCTTCCGGGTTCACTGTCATGGATGGAATGGCACCACAGGCGAGCAAAACATTGGCCGTAAAATTCTGTGCCACTGTATTCGTGATGGAATGAACACGTGCGCCTTCATCGCGCAATCGCTCAATCACTTCCATTGCTTCTTGTACTTCGCCGTGCATGTTCTCTTCCGTTGTTACGGTTTGCAGGATTGTCAGCGAAAGGTGGAGAGATAAAGACCCATTCCCTACGCCGGCACAATCCGGATCAGGTTCAAAGAATTGACGGACTACCGACTCTCAGCCTGCAACGAAACAGGCACTTCCATGAGTTGATTTGGTTTTAGACTGGCTTGCAGATAAACGCAAGCTTAGCCATGGATGTAGCTCCAAAGCCGTGCAGGCGTTGCGGGCATATCAAATTCGGTGATGTCATATTCACGGCGCAAGGCGTCAATCACTGCATTCATCACCGCAGGCGTTGCACCGATTGTACCCGCTTCGCCTGCTCCTTTGATGCCAAGCGCATTGGTGGTGGACGGCACATTGCGCGTGGTGAAATCAAAGCTTGGCACGGTGTCAGCTTTCGGCATGCAATAATCCATGAATGACGCGGTCAATAATTGGCCTTCCTCGTCATAAACTACATGCTCGTTCAAAACTTGGCCGATGCTTTGTGCGATGCCGCCATGCACTTGACCTGCGAGCAGAATTGGATTGACCGTCACACCAAAATCATCAACAGCCGTATATTTTACAATTTCAGATACGCCGGTTTCGAGATCGATTTCTATTTCACAAATATGCGTACCATTCGGATATGTCGCCTCTTGCTGCTTGAACTCGCCCTCACCTTTCAACATGTCCGGTTCGTCCGCAGCGCTTGCAATGTCCGCAAAGGAAATCGTGCGATCTGTGCCGACAATCCGTGCTTCACCATTTTCAAGTTCGATGTCTGCAGCAGAAGCTTCCAATTGATCGGCGGCGATGTTTTTAAGTTTCTCCGCCAATTGCTCACTGGCACGAACGACCGATGCGCCGCCAAGTGGAATGGAACGGGAGCCACCCGTGCCACCACCGTTTTCAAGTTCATCTGTATCGCCCTGCCGCAGGTTGATCTGCTCATAGCTGATGCCTAAATGTTCAGCGGCTAATTGTGCGTAGGCAGTTGCGTGACCTTGGCCATTTGATTGCGTTCCAATTTTCAAATCAAACATGCCATTATCTTTGAGTTCCAGAAAGGCAGGCTCAGAACCTGCAAAAGCACAAGCCTCAACATATGATGACATGCCAATGCCACGGATTTTGCCGCGCGCTTTTGCTTCTTTTGCGCGGGCATCAAAACCTGTCCAATCGGCACGTTCCATTGAGCTTTCCATATGGCCTTCAAACTCGCCCGTGTCATACATGCGGCCCGCAGGTGTTGTGTAGGGCATTTGCTCTGATTTGATAAAGTTACGGCGGCGAATTTCATCCGGCGTCAATTTCATATCCATCGCACATTTATCAACCAGGCGTTCAATGAGATAAGCCGCTTCCGGACGGCCTGCGCCACGATAGGCATCGGTCGGTACTGTATGTGTATAGACGCCGCGCATCTGACAAGCCATCAGGGGTATGTCATAGACGCCCGTTGTCATCGTCAACCCAAGCTGAGGGATGAATGGTCCATAGGCATGAAGATAAGCTCCCATCGCGGCAAGCAGATCAACGTCAATTGCCAGGAACTTTCCATCTTTGTCCATTGCCATTTTAGCCTTGGCGATATTATCGCGACCATGGGCGTCTGACATAAAATGTTCGGTGCGTTCGCTTTTCCATTTTACCGGGCGGCCAAGCAGTTTCGCAGCAAACATGCAGAGCGGATATTCGCGATAAACGAAAACCTTGGTGCCGAAGCCACCGCCAACATCCGGCGTCATGACATGTATTTCTTCCGGACCAATGCCAAACACGCCTGCAAGAATTCGGCGCTGACCAAACACGCCCTGTGAGCCAACCGTCATTTCATAGCGGGATTTTTCATCATCCCATTTCGCTTGGCAGGCACGCATTTCCATATAATTGCTGACGAGGCGATTGTTGATGATTTCGATTTCAGTGACATGATGGGCATTTGCGAAAGCATCAT
>CAZXZQ010000147.1:0-7070 GCA_964645215.1 uncultured Rhizobiaceae bacterium
CCAGAATTTTTAGTGATGTTTGCCGTGTTCTAAAAACTACATTTGGGAGTAGGCAACATCATGTTTACAGATTTTTTAATTGATATAACACGGTTCACACATTTCATCGGTTTAGCGTTGGGGATAGGAGCAGGCAGTTTTGCTGATTTCTCTTTGATGAAAAAATTAGATAAGGAAATCACCCCGTGTGATCTCAACAATCTTGAGACTGTACATCGTATCGTTTGGGTGGGGCTTACACTTTTATGGACAAGCGGATTAGCGCTACTTTATGTGCGTACAGGCTTTGACCCAGCGCTGTTTTCTCCAAAGCTCATTATGAAACTATTGGTGGTTGCGATTTTGACCGTGAACGCTGTGCTGCTCGGTTCCGTGGCCATGCCAATTTTGAAGGCAAATGTAGACAAGACATATTTGTCATTCGCATTGGAGGAAAAGGCACAACTTTGCTTACTTGCAGCGCTCTCCATCGCGTCTTGGATGAGTGGGTTAATTTTAGGAATTTTCTCGGCACTAAGGCCCGCTAGCTTTGAATTTATCATGCCGATTTTTTCAACCATCTATGCGTCTGCATTGTTTGGCGGGGTGATTGCAACAATCGTACTTCACATCATCTGGGAAAGACGGCAGAAGAAACTTTACCGATATGTTGAGGCGGAAAGTTTTAATATTCTGAATCTACCTTCAAGACAGATTGAAGGTATCAATAGCGGTATCTTGCATGCGCCAGCATCCGCCAATAGCAATGTAGCTGCTTATACCAAATCTGAATAATATTCTTTGCCGAACTCAATATTCTTGCCTTATCATAATTTTGCAGTAACGTTGTATGGTTTGAAAGATTTATTCTGGGGGCCGTATGGATTTCAGCATTCAACTCTCTGCCGATTATCCGGTTAAAGAATATGGTGGTGATAAAGTTTATCAAGACATGCTGGATCAAGCTATCTTAGCTGACCAGCTTGGGTTTGATGCGGTGTCAGTTACTGAGCATCATTTTATGAATTGTTTAATGATGCCAGCGCCGCTTATCTTTGCAACCAAGATTGCAGCGCATACCAAGCGCGTAAAAATTATGACATCAGTTGTTGTTTTACCCATTCACGATATGCGCACCTATGCAGGCGAAATTGTGGTTGCTGATATCTTCACCGAAGGGCGTTTGATGCTTGGTGTCGGGCGAGGGGCGTTTAAGTATGAGATAGAACGCCTTGGTGTTCCGATGGATGAAACGCAGGCCCGGTTTAATGAGTCACTGGATGTGCTTCAGGCATTGCTAACCCGGGAAGAGGTTTCTTGGGATGGTGAGTATTATCAATTTGATCCAATCACAATTATGCCAAGGCCAATACGCCAGGGTGGCCCGCCAATGATGATGGCAGTAATGAACCCGGAAGGGATTTATCATTGTACAAAGCGCGGGTTTCATATTCAGACAACACCGCTATCAGGCAATCATCAATTGCTAGTTGATCAGGTTGAAGCGTTTAATAGAGGAAAGGGAGAATTAGGCTCTGTTGGTCAATATCTAACGCTATCCTTGTCTCGTGTTGCACATACCTCACAAACGCAGAAAGCACGCGATAGAAAGCAAGAAATCGCATATCGGTATTACTCGCGCTTTGACAATGTTTTTACAGGACCAGGCATTGTGGAAAACGGCATGATTAAAGAATTGCCGCGCAAGCAAACCAAACGAGAATTGGCTGAAAGCCTTTTGATTTGCACGTCTCAAGAGATGATCGATAAATTAGCGCCGTATCAAGAACTGGGCATTGACCGGGTTATTCTTAATTTTAACTTCGGTTGCGACCCACAAGAAACGCTGGATAGCATTCAACAATTTGCTGAGGATGTCATGCCTCACTTTAGCGAAAGTGCAAAAATTGAGTAATACAGAAATACAGGCAATAGAGTGCGAATATTCAATTGAAGGCGAGGGGCCACCGCTCTTTTTAATTCATGGCATTGGTGCCGCAAGAGATACTTGGCGGTTTGCAATGCCGTTATTGCGCGAGCATTTCACCGTCGTCACGTATGATCTGCGTGGGCATGGTTCATCGCCCATGCCAAGCGGTGAGTTTGGGTTAGATGAACTGCTCGTAGATCTTGAACGTGTGAGAGAACGTACAGGCATTGAGAAAGCGCATTTTGTAGGACATTCGCTGGGCGGCATGATTGGCCCTGCTTATGCGCAAAAATATCCCGATCGTGTCGACAAATTAGGCCTGTTATCTACGGCCGCATTTCGCACTCAAGATGATAGCGATAAGGTGATGGGCGTAGTCAAAGCCATGGAGCGTGATGGCATTCCAAATATTCTTCCAACACTTACGGATCGATGGTTTACGGATGCGTTTATTGAGAAAAATCCAGATATTATTGACCGCCGATTGAAACAGGTAATTGGTACGGATGCAGATGTGTTTCTCAATGTTTTCCGCATTTATGCAAGCGTGGAAATGTCGCCTTGGTTGCATGACGTTTCTCATCCTTCACTTGTTTTAACCGGAGAGAACGATGGCGGCTGTAATCCGCGTCTGAACACGCAAATTGCAGATTCAATGCCCAATTCTGAATTGGTGATCTTGCCGGATTATAAACATTCTTTGCTGCTGGAGGCGGGCGACATTGTCGCGCAACATCTTATTCGCTTCATGGCTAAATAATATTCACTTCGTAACAAGTTTAAATTTTTTCAGTTCTTCAGGTGAGAAATAATATAGCTGCTGTGGTGGTGTTTCCAAAGCGTGTACCCAAAGAGCCGGATCGACATTCATGGCTTTCAGATGTTTGGTGATCTTGGCAGTGGTGCGCTGTGTGCCGGAAATTGCATCCGCAGTTGAGCGATTGTCTTCACCCACTGCAAAGAATTGATGCACGCCAATGGCCGCTTTTGCGCCCGCGATGCGCTTCTTGCCTCCGGTGAAAATCAAGGGACAAGAGGAAGCGCATAAATGACCGTCAGAAACGCGCGTTGTCCAGCCAAACTCTCTAATCTTTGACGAGATATCAATCGCATCAAATACGGAACCGCCCGGCGAATTTAATTCTACGATTTTTACATACTCACCAACATCTTCAATCTTTTCGGTAAATGCTTGTGCCGTGCCAACTGCAATGAAGCCAGTTAGTTCTAATATGCCGTTATTGGTTAGTTCAATCGTCATTGCGTTGTTGAGTTGCTCAGGTGTCGTGGTGATCTCTGGCGTAATTGTCTGCGGGGCTTCTTCGCCATCAGTAGACGGTGTAAACGCAGGCAGAATTGGATTTGCCGTGCGTGGTGTGATGACAGGTGCAAGCTGATCGGCTTCCAACATGGCGCGATAATCCAACACCAAGGTTATCGCCACCCCGATTGCAAGTCCGTAAAACGCACCGCGCATAATCGTTGCGTCATCTAAATAGCGGCCGAGCTTTATAATCCACGCTTCGCTTGTGGTGGTTGTGTCATCGCTGCCTGCAAGTGGGCGCTCGACGCTCATTTGCGGCTATCCTCGATACGCTTACGCTGATCTGTATCAACAGGGCGTAGAACCGTTGTATTTGATGAAGTATCGCTTTCTTCAGCATCCACATCTTCAGCCGTCATTTGCTGATGTAGAGTAACGGCACGCATCATGTCAGCGGCTGTCATTTGTTCTGCTGGGTCAAGGTCAGCTGTTTCCTGACGAATGGCAGAATGCGCGATAGATAAAATGAGAACTAGAATAGCCGGCAAGAGATCAATCGAAATGGCGCCCGCCCAACTTGGTGCGAAATCGCCTGCATATTTCAACACGGCTTCTGCACTTGATAAGGGCACGAAGCGACGTGAAGGTACGGCAGGTTCGGCCAGAATGTCATCTGCTGCCGTTGCAAGTGCAGTTGATTGCGCCTCAACAGATGCTTTTACATTTTCAATCACGGTGCTCTGGCGCGACGCAAGGTCTTGATTGTTGCCATCCGCAATCGGAGCGATGAAGCCAAGCGATAAATCTTCTGCAGCGCGGCGTACGGATGGCGCAATAGATGTTTCTTGAAGTGATGCAATCACGCCAGCTAACGTAATGGCTTCACTAGCAAACTGATCTGCTCTGGGTTGTACGGCACCTGGTGCAGAGACAAGCGTGCGCATCTTATCTAAATTTTCACGGCCTTTTTCAAACAGATTTGCCGTTCTTTCTTTTGAATTTGTAATGGTGATGGCGAGTTCATCAAGCTGATTACCCATTTGATTAAGAAGTTGAACCACGCTGCCAGAGCCGGATGTGCCGGTTAGGGCGCCTGAGGCACGTTCTTCATCTGCTAATCGCGTAAAGCGTTCTGATGCACGTTGCACATCAGGCAACAAGCTTTGAGCGGAGAGAGCGTTCGCATGCGCTTTGTCCAAGTCTTCAACATAACCTTCAAGCTGAAGTGCTAAATGTTGCTCGGTTGCAGCAGAACCCGCAAGGGCTGCTGCATTGAGCCAGGACGACATGGCAATGATCATGCATGAACCAAGCGCCATCGTTGCGAACAATGCCATTTTACGACTTGCGTCTTGCATGAGCGGAACAAATTTTAAGAGATATGTCCAAAACGCATAAATCGCGACAGAAACGGCCGTTGAATATACAATCGCCGCAAAAAAGACCTGGGTTGATGAACCATCAAGCAGGCTGCGCACGCCTAGATAAGTGTAGACACCACTAGCAAGCGCCAAAATAGCCAAAGCAAAACGGCTGATAACCTCAAGATTATCAATGCTGTTTTTGATTTTAGTCGCGTTATTGGTCTCTAACATCGTCAATCCCACATGTTTTATGGTTTACAAACTCTTAGCGATATAATGTGGAGCAAAAATGTCCTGTAATCAATCTTGCATCGAAGAATTGATGTCCAAGTGGTTAAAGGAGATAGTTGAATTGGAAAAGAAATGGTGCTCCCACACGGACTCGAACCGCGGACCTACTGATTACAAATCAGTTGCTCTACCAGCTGAGCTATAGGAGCGTTTGGGAGTAGGGCGAAGCAAATCACCAATTACCAAACTGGAGATTTATCTATTCCGTTTTTCCTAAAGACGCAAGCACTAGATTGTGTGTTTTTAATAATTATTTCCGATCTCATTTCTCAAGGCAATTACGGAAATTAACCATGTCTATAAATAAACCCTTCAGTTTTGCGTAATGTGCTTGTTGCTACTCGATATAGATAATAAACTATTAATAGATGCGGGGTCTGCAGTTTGGCGACATGCGAAGTGATGAGAGCGAGGACTCTATTCATTTTCTGCATGTTCAGGAGTATTGAGTATGCCGATTCGTACGCATAGAAAGCTTGCACTTGCTTGTCTTTCAGCACTTATTTCATCAACCCTATTCTTATCTGATTTTGGCTCGGCCATGGATGCTGATGCGCAATCTAAAAGAATAGGTTCACGCACTGACAATACGTTGTTTCTTAGACAACAGCGTCTTAAAAATGCAAGAGAGCTCAACAGGCTTGGGTTCGATCGCTCTGGTGTTTTGCTTAAACCCGGCGTTATTAATCGCGGCATAGGCTTTCAGAACCGTGGTAAATTCAATAACCGCAGCGGTGTTAACCTTGGCAATAATTCAAGGAACGATAGAAGCTTTCAGCTGTTTGAAAGAAGGCGTCTTAATGCATTGCGCAATCTTGCGGTTAAGGAAAATAGAGCAGGGGTTGTTCAAGGCTCTGCCAATAATGATGTGATTTTTCTTGATGATGGCCTAGCAAACTCATTTTCATCAGGTGTAGGGATTACGCGTGGTGCGCCTGCATGTCCTACTGGGCATAATTGTGGGTATCGCATTTATCAAGATGGCTCTGGCCCACGCATTATAACACCAGGCATTGGCGCCGGTGATGGCTTGCCTGAATTTGATGGTGTTTCAGGTCCGCTTGTTATCACAATAGAATAAAACCCGCCGAATTTATATTCGCCCGATCAGGAAGGGCTGTTACCGATTTTGTATTGAGTTCGGTAGCAGCCCTGAATGTTTTTTAGAGCAGCGTTCTTACCAGATTTAGAGTAGTGTTCTCGCCAGATATAACGAGAGAATAGCTGCGTTGGAAACATTGAGAGATTTAATCTCGCCCGGCATATCAAGCTTTGCCAAATGCTGACAAGTTTCACGTGTTTTGGCGCGCAATCCCTTGCCTTCAGAGCCAAGTACAAGTGCAATACGTTTTTGTTTTCCAATTTTCTCAAAAGGTACAGATTCTTCGCTGTCTAAGCCAATTGTTGTGAAGCCTTGTTCGTGTAGCGTTTCTAAGGTCTCGCCGAGATTGCGGACTTCGATGTGATCAATCAAATCCAGTGCGCCAGAAGCGGCCTTGCCCAAGACGCCGCTTTCTACAGGAGAATACCTGCTTGTCGTAATAATCGCGCCCGCATTCATTGCTACGGCGGAGCGCATAATCGCGCCCACATTATGTGGGTCTGTTACTTGGTCGAGCACAAGGACAAGATCTGTCTCTCCTAAATTTTCAAGCGGTTGATGGATAAGTGGTGCCGCTTCAAGAATGACGCCCTGATGCACGGCATCTGACCCCACCATTCGGTCAAGCTCTCGAGGCAGTTTTTCTTCAATTGAAATCTTGGCAAGCGTCTCATCGTCTAATTCTAAGCGGGTGAGGGCGTTCTTGGTTGCGAAGAGCGTTATGATGATGCGTTCAGGGTTTAAAAGCGCGTGGCGGACCGTGTGAAGGCCATATAGGTAGAGCTTAGAATTATCTTCACGGTCAACAGATCGACGCGGTCTGAAATCTTTCTTGTTATTATTTGAGCGATGCTCATCACGGCGCGCGCGGCGCTGTTCTGCATGGTGCGAATTGTGCTTATCACTCATGATTCTAGGAGGTTTTTTGTCTGTCATCCTATCCACCTAACGTATTCGATTGGAAATCGCCAGATTTATTCCAAACATGGCGTGATTGATGTTGACATAGAGGTGAGTGAACGGCATAACCCGCCGCAGGTCTTGTGTCGTTTACACGAGTCTTATTATCACGGCATCGCCAGAAAATGGAGGAGTGTCCGAGTGGTTAAAGGAGACGGATTGTAAATCCGTTCGCTATGC
>CAZXZQ010000148.1:0-7065 GCA_964645215.1 uncultured Rhizobiaceae bacterium
TTTGTACTTTGAAACGTCATGATGAAACAGAGCCTCTTACTAAATCTTGTAAGAATTGCTGATAATCTTCACGCAGTTTATCTGGCATGGCTGCTGAGCTTTCCATGCTGTAACGATCTAGTAAGTAGGCTTCCGCTATTTCGTAAAGCCCCATACTGAAAGCATGGTGCTCTAGGTCTGCGATATGTGGATGCTTTGGAACTTGAATAAGCTCTTGCGCAATTGCCAAAGCCACGCCGTGCGTTGTGTTATGTGCATTTAATTTTTCGCACGCCGCACGCAAATGAATTTGCACCGCAGATTTACTGATGCTCATCCGCTCAGCAATCTGTTTGTCACGTAGCCCATTTGACTTATACGTCATGGCCTCTTTTTGGCGGCGACTTAAAATAATAATTATCCCTGATTACATAGATTGTAATGTAATAATCTATCTTGCAGAAAAGTAGAATATCGATTTCATAAAATAATGGAATATTTTTATTTTATAAACTGTGTATATGCGGTCATATAGTAAATTTATGTGTGTAGTTTGCATATTATGCAAGAAGCGGTTTCATCGCTCCGTATTTATTATGAAACTCTACACTAGACGTAATGCGCTTCCTTTTTTATAAGCACTTCAACAGAAATAACAAATGACAGGAGTGTGCCGTGGCAGGCCATTCAAAATTCAAAAACATCATGCACCGTAAGGGTAGGCAAGATGCTATCCGGTCTAAGATGTTTTCGCGTCTTTCAAAAGAAGTAACTGTTGCGGTTAAAATGGGTGGCGGTGTTACGGATCCGGACATGAACCCTCGTTTGCGTTTGGCAATTCAGAATGCCAAAGGGCAGTCTATGCCGAAAGACAATATTCAGCGTGCGATTAACAAAGGTGCGGGTGGCGATGCGGAAGATTATGAAGAAATCCGTTATGAAGGCTATGGCCCCGGTGGTGTTGCAGTGATTGTGGAAGCTTTGACTGATAATCGAAATCGCTCTGCATCCAATATTAGAGCCTGTTTTACAAAAAATGGCGGCCAAATGGGGGAGACGGGTTCTGTTTCATTCATGTTCGACCGTATGGGCGAAATTACCTATAAGCCAGACGCTGGTGATGAAGACTCAGTTATGGAAGCCGCGATTGAAGCGGGGGCCGATGATGTTATGTCTGATGAAGATAGCCATGTTATCTATTGCGACTTTGATAGTTTCGGCGATGTTGCCAAAACGCTGGAAGATGCGCTTGGAGAAGCTGAAAGCGTAAAGTCTATTTGGAAACCACAGAACAATACGCCAGTAGATGAAGATAAGGCTGCAACGCTGATTAAACTCATGGATGCTCTTGAAGAGGATGACGATGTTCAGAACGTTTATTCAAACTTTGAGATTGATGACGAGGTGATGGCAAAGCTATCTTAAAAATACGTCAAGTGCTGGCAGCGACGTTATAGCTGCCAACAATATCATCACGTAAGCTACATTCCGATATAGGCGTTCGCTTGCGCCAGAGAAAAATCGCATACCAATTGCTATTCCGATGAAATATCCAGGCACGCATAGGAAGCCGCGAATAACAGCTTCTTTGGTATAAATATCACCGATGATGTATCCAATGATAATCAGAAAGTCTGTGAGAAGCAGATAGTAAATCATGTTGGCGCGAACGGTGACAGCTTTTGCGGTGCTTGCAAGCCAATAGATCAAAACCGCTGGGCCAGGTAAGGCAGCAGCTGCCCCCATGAAGCCACCTAACCCGCCAAAGCTAAAAGATGTTGTCTTGCCGCGCGGGCCCTTATATTTCCAACCAGACCATAAAATCGCTACCGCGATGAAGATGCTGATGGAGATAAACCAGCGCAGTGCAACCGGATCCCCAGACTTTAAAAGCCATACGCCAACCGGAACAAGAATGGCGTATCCAATCACCACGGGGATAACTTCTTTCCAAACGACATCTTTGCGCGCGCCCCAAACAATAATGAAGGTTGGAAAAAGATCCATAATGGTGATCATTGCAAGTGCCATTGGCGGGCCAAAAAATGCAGATGTTGATGGCCCGATGATCATGCCAGAACCAAAACCTGAAAACCCACGGATAATGCCAGTTATAAATACAACCGCTATAACGATGAGCATTGCAGGTTCTGAAAGATAAAGAAGAACGGTTTCCAATGGGAGGCTTTCAAAAAGAAATATGTTAAATGTTTCTATTTTGTTCACATTTATAATGCAAGGTCTCCCGGAATAAATTAAGGTGAAAACATGCAAGAAACGATTCGCATTATTGGCATTGATCCGGGGCTTCGCAATATGGGGTGGGGTGTTGTGGATTCGCTAGGCTCTTCGCTTGTCTTTGTTGCTGCGGGCACGGTGCATTCGGATGGTAAGGCGGATCTGGCGTCACGCCTTTGTCAATTGCATGAGGGTTTGAGCAAAGTCATGCAAGAATACATGCCGCATGAGGCGGCCGTGGAGCAGACCTTTGTTAATAAGGACGCGAAGGCGACGTTGAAGCTTGGGCAGGCGAGGGGTGTTGCCATGCTGGTGCCAGCCTTGGCCGGATTGCCAGTTGCTGAATATGCGCCCAATGCTGTTAAGAAACGTGTGATTGGCGTTGGCCATGGGGATAAGAAGCAAATTCAGATGATGGTGAATATGCTTTTGCCTAAGGCGAGTTATGATAGTGATGATGCGGCCGATGCGCTCGCACTCGCGATATGCCATGCCCATGGGCGTGATGTTTCAACTTTTAAAATTGCGGCTTCGTTTTAAGATGTTAAAGCATACGCCATATGCAAACGAGGCCCATCCATTCGCGATTGGCGTGAAACCGCTCAACCCTAAGCATTGGATTGAGATTGATGAGCAGCTTCCGGTTTATCTTCGTGAAAAACGTGAGCTCATTGAAAGCAAATTGGGCGATGTTTTTTCGGCAGATTTTTCCAGCGAAGTGGCGCAGGAAGAAGTTTTAAATCTGTTGGTCGATCATTTGCTAAATGCGTTTCCTGAAACTTATTCGAAAACGGGCCGAAGTTTATCCATCAAGGGTGTGGAATACGATGTTGACCTTGATGACATGTCTGCTCCCCCGCTTTTAAATGCAGCCCTGTTAGTTCAGGAAGATTTGGTTATCATGCGGCGTGAAGCTGATGGCTGGCGGTTCGTGGCTGGCTCCGTTTGCTTCCCATCCTCATGGGTTTTGCGTGAGAAAATTGGAAGGCTCATGCATGAAATCCATGACCCAGTTCCGGATTATGCCAAGGGTACGCGAAATGCTGGCATGATTGATCGCATGTTTGATAATCTGCAACTTGAAATGCCGGTAGAGCGATTTAACTGGTCGATTTATAATGACCCCAGCCTTTACCAGTCTGGGCAATCAGGCGACCATACATTGGACAATGCAGAGAAAGGGCGTCAGGCATTTATTCGTGTTGAACGTCAGACTTTGCGTAAACTTCCTAAAACCGGCGATATTCTTTTTACCATTCGTATTCATGTTGACGCATTAACAATGCTTGCGCGGCGTGAGGATAAAAGCGACATTGCGGCTAAATTTATTGAGGCAATAGAAGCGATGAATGCGGAGCAAATAGCTTATAAAGGGCTTGTTGAAAACAGGGATATGTTGATCTCTCAACTAAGGAAAATTGCTGCATGATTGGAAAACTCAAGGGCATTCTTGATTCTGTTGGCGATGACAGCATTATTATTGATGTGCAGGGCGTTGGCTATCAGGTGCATTGCTCTACGCGCACGCTCACCTCATTGCCTGCGGTTGGTGAGGCGGTTTCGATCTCCATTGAAACGCATGTGCGGGAAACGGAAATTCGCCTGTTTGGTTTTTCTGATGATTTAGAGCGTGATTGGTTTAAGCTTCTTCAAAGTGTGCAAGGGGTGGGCGCAAAGGTTGCACTTGCCATTCAGTCTACACTTTCTGCAGGCGATTTGGCTTCCGCAATTGCTTTGCAGGACAAGGCGATGGTTTCTCGCGCACCGGGCGTTGGCCCGAAAGTAGCGCAACGCATTGTTGCCGAACTCAAAGACAAGGCACCAGCCTATTCAGGCGCTGCTGCCGCAGAAATGGGATTTACGTCAGATATAGGCGACGGCGTTGCGTCGACTGCAGTTCAAGATGCGGTTTCCGCACTTGGCAATCTCGGCTATTCATCGCAGCAGGCGGCAGGGGCTGTTTCATCCGCACTTGCAAAAGCGGGAGAAGATGCGGATAGCGCCACGCTCATTCGCATGGGCTTGAAGGAGTTGGCGAGTTGAGTGATCAAGATCGCATCATAACGCCTGAGAAAAAAGGTGAAGATATTGACGCTGCAATGCGGCCGCAGACGCTTGATGATTTTGTTGGCCAAGCCGCGGCACGTGCAAATTTAAAAGTCTTTATTGAAGCAGCAAAGAAACGTGGTGATGCGCTTGACCATGTGCTTTTTGTTGGCCCTCCGGGCTTGGGCAAAACAACGCTTGCGCAAATTATGGCGCGGGAACTTGGGGTGAATTTTCGCTCCACTTCCGGCCCGGTTATTGCAAAATCTGGTGATCTTGCGGCACTGCTGACGAACCTTGAAGACCGTGATGTTTTGTTCATTGATGAAATTCACAGACTTAATCCGGCAGTGGAAGAAATTCTCTATCCGGCGATGGAGGATTACCAGCTAGACCTCATCATTGGTGAGGGGCCGGCGGCACGTTCAGTGAAAATTGATTTGGCGAAGTTTACGCTCGTCGCGGCCACCACACGTCTTGGTCTTCTGACCACGCCCTTGCGTGACCGGTTTGGCATTCCAGTGCGACTTAATTTTTATGAAGCGGAAGAACTCGAATTGATCGTTAAACGTGGTGCGCGGATTTTGGGTCTATCGCTTGCGGATGATGGTGCGCGAGAAATTGCCAATCGAGCGCGCGGTACGCCGCGTATTGCCGGGCGGTTACTGCGACGGGTGCGGGACTTCGCATTGGTAGCAGAAGCTGAATCGGTGACAGCGGAAGTGGCTGACAACGCACTTTCAAGGTTGGAAGTCGATTCCATCGGCCTTGATGAACTTGACCGGCGATACCTCAATCAGATTGCTAGAAATTTTGGCGGTGGGCCAGTGGGTATTGAAACAATCGCTGCTGCATTGTCAGAACCTCGCGATGCGATTGAGGATATTATTGAACCCTTTCTCATCCAGCAGGGTTTTATTCAGCGTACACCACGTGGCCGCGTTATGACGGAACGTGCTTGGCAACATCTAGGTCTACCAACGCCAAAGGACATCGTTGCTCAACAAAAGAGCCTGTTTGAGGATGAGTAGACTAATTTTAAAACCAAGATGACGGACAAACTGTGTATTGTTGTTGATGCAGGTGCTTTAATATTTCTGGTGGTGCATCTTTGAAAAAAGAAGAAAAATCATCTTTACTAATTAATCCGTGTTTGGAGAGTTCCGCGAGTTGAGCAGACATGTTTGCTGAGATGATAGGGCCTCGATTTTGGCCGCCGTTTATCCCATTGTTAGCTGATGAATCATTTAATGATTTGTGCGCTTGAAATTGTCTGAAAGTATGCCCCTGAACAGTCTTGCTACCAGCTAATTTTTTCTTTAGCGCTTCAACTTTGTGATGACTTTTAATTGCATCCATTAAACGTTTTGCAAACCGTGCACGGTATTTGCTCTCGCAGAAGCGGCTTTTGAAAATTGATGCACTACAGGAGAGGAACTTTATGCCTTTTCGAGCTGAAAAACTTATATATCCTAGTCTCATCACATCATTTGCTTCTGAGGGAAAATGTGGTTTCAAACAACGTTCGTGAAGTTCGCTATCAATTGGACTAAAACCTGTCTCTGTTCTTTGTATGCTTATTTTCAATTGTCCTGATGCACCACCAAAAATTGATCCACTTTTTAAAAGTTTCTTCTCGTATTTTCGAGCCACTGGTGTTGGTTCATTTGCGAAATATGATGAAACGCTAGCAGAGGTATTTTGAGTGCTTCCAAAGTAAACCGTTGTTATAAATACTGTTGAGGACAATATAACAATGCCAGCAACTCCGGTTACAATGCTGCCGAAGTTGAATGAGCCCTGATTACTGTTTTCATAAGGCATATTATTAAATTCATGTTTAAAGTTATTGGTTTGGGGTTCTCTTGGTTTTCCGAATGACATTATCTCTTACCTCTGGCAGAAAGAACTATATGGTGTTGGGCGTGAAATACGCTTTTCATTATTTAGAATATTAAATTTCTGAATCTTCAATTTTTGAGTATTATTAACTTTCCAAATGTAGATGCTTGCTCGATTGACTTCGAAATAATCTTGCCAACGCTTGATCGTTTTGCATGCTGTATAATTCCTGCGCGTCTTTTTCTTGCTAATTGGTATTTCAAAATCGTTCACTTCAGCGCTGGAAAAGAATGTCAATGCTTCACTCAAATATCCAGCTAACAAGCCATTATCCGCACCAATGACGTCGAAAGCTTCTTTGCTTTCATAGCCAAACAATGCTCTTTGATTGGGTTGTACTTCTGAAAAATTAAAAACAGTAGGGCGGTTAGTAATGATTACAAAAGCCGATTTTTTAACTTGGGAGATATCCATTTCAATAAATCGTGCAGCACGATTCTGCAGTGTTCCACTTTTTGATGTTGGAACATCACTTGTAATCTTTGAATTAGCATTCTTGTTATTATTAATAACAATAATATGTAATCTATCAGCTAGTTTTGCCTCAGAAGAGGGCGCAGTTATCGACTGCAATCTTTGGTCGAGATTTTTTAGATCTGACAATTGAAAGTTTGTTGTTATTCCATTTTTAACGTTAGCGCCATTGATCCTTGCATCTGCCAAATCTGACATATCGCCAAAGGTATCATCCAAAGTTGAAAAGACAGAGCCATATAATATAAGTAGAGCGGCTAAAGGAAGAATGAGCGATAAAATTGATAGAATAAGTATAGCTTTTGAAGACAAGGCAAGAAACCCGTCGACTTTGTCATGACTTTTATTATCTGGTGAATACCTGCCCACTCTATTTGACCCCCTTCAATAGATTGCGCATATTTTTAAACTATGGATATTAATTAC
>CAZXZQ010000149.1:0-7060 GCA_964645215.1 uncultured Rhizobiaceae bacterium
ATGAGAGTGCGCCAGCAGTGACTGATGTCTTCTCAGACCCTAGCCGCTTCATGAATCGTGAGCTTTCGTGGCTTGAGTTTAATCGTCGTGTTTTGGAAGAAGCCCGAAGCCTAAAAAACCCACTGCTAGAGCGTATTCGTTTCTTATCCATTTCAGCTAACAATCTTGATGAATTTTTCATGGTGCGTGTTGCCGGTATCGCAGCACAGCTTGAACAGAAGGTTGAGAGTACCTCATCAGACGGGCTTTCGCCTAAACGGCAGATGAAGCTCGTAAATGAAGTCGTTGTTGAACTTCAAAATGACCAGCAACACTATTGGGGTTTGTTAAAAGAGGAACTCAACAATGAAAATATTTTCATCACCAAACCAGTTGACCTGAGTGATGAAGAATTCGATTGGTTAAATGATTACTTCTTATCCAATATTTTTCCTGTTTTAACGCCGCTCTCAATGGACTTGGCTCATCCATTTCCATTTATTTCAAACCTTGGGCATTCCCTCGTATTTGATTTGGAGAACACGCATAGCAATCATCGCATGACGGCTTTCTTGCGACTGCCTGTAGGGCTGGAGCGTTTTATTCTTCTGCCTGAGCGTGATGATAATAATCATCTGCATTACGTGCAAATCGATCATGTTATTGAAGCATTCATCGATGTGCTTTTCCCCGGTCATAGAATTATTGAATATGGCAATTTCCGCGTTATCCGAGATAGCGACCTGGAGGTTGAGGAAGAGGCCGAGGACCTAGTTCTGACGCTTGAAATTGCGCTAAAGCGAAGACGGCGTGGCAATGTCATTCGTTTAGAAACAGATGCGAAAATGTCGGCAGCATTGCGCGAGTTTATCATTTCAAAGCTTCATTCCAACATGGTTGAATGCGTGGAAGTGGGCGAAATATTAGCGCTTAATAATTTAAAAGAAATTATCGCGGCTGATCGCCCTGATTTGAAATTCAAACCTTATTTGCCGAGATTTCCTGAGCGGGTACGTGAGCATGAAAATGATTGTCTTGCGGCCATTCGTGAAAAAGACATTCTGGTTCATCACCCTTATGAATCGTTTGACGTCGTCGTTCAATTTTTACATCAAGCCGCGCAAGACCCTGATGTGCTTGCGATCAAGCAAACGTTGTATCGCACATCAAACGAGTCTCCCATTATAGATGCACTCATTGAGGCTGCGGAAGCAGGTAAATCAGTTGTTGCTGTTATTGAATTAAAAGCGCGCTTTGACGAAGAAGCAAATTTGCGCTGGTCCCGCGATCTTGAGCGGGCAGGCGTTCAGGTTGTATTTGGCTTTTTGGGTTGGAAAACGCATTCGAAGCTTAGTCTTGTTGTGCGTCGTGAAGATGATGACATCAAAAATTATGTTCATATTGGAACTGGTAACTATCACCCCATTACGGCCAAGCTTTATACGGATCTTTCCTATTTCACGACAAATCAACAAATCGCCAATGAAGTTGCACGCGTGTTTAATTACATCACGGGATATGCTCAGCCAAAGGCAATTGAGAAACTTTCTATCTCTCCAATTCATTTGAAGGATGATTTGCTCAAGCATATTGAAGACGAAATTTCTCATGCAAAAGAAAACGGCACAGGACATATCTGGGCCAAGATGAATGCACTTGTTGATACAGATATTATTGATGCTTTCTACCGTGCAAGTCAGGCAGGGGTGAAAATCGAACTTGTTGTGCGTGGTATCTGCTGTCTGCGGCCGAACGTGATTGGCATGTCAGAAAACATATCTGTCAAATCTATCATTGGACGTTTTCTTGAGCACAGTCGCATCATCTGTTTTGGCAATGGTGAAATGCTGCCTTCAGGCAAAGCAATTGTATATATGGGCTCTGCTGATTTGATGCCACGCAATCTTGTGCGGCGTGTGGAAACAATGGTGCGTTTGGAAAGTGAAACTGTTCGACAGCAAGTGCTCGACCAGATCATGCTTGCTAACATTAAAGACACAGAGCTGAGTTGGGAAATTTTACCTGATGGAACGTCTCGCAGGATGGACTCTGAAAACCATGACGAATCGTTTAATTGTCAGACGTACTTTATGACTAATCCGAGCCTTTCAGGACGGGGAGAAGCTCTAAAAACCGATGCGCCAAAACGCTTTATCGATAGTTGGTCTCCTAAGGGGAACAAAGAAGACTGAGGCACAGGGACGGCTTGGTGAGCGCGAACCTGTCGCAATAATTGATATTGGGTCAAACTCAGTTCGTCAGGTCATCTATGAGGGCTTAACCCGCTCACCTTCCATTTTATTCAATGAGAAAATTCTTTGTGGTTTAGGCAAAGGCGTTGCGAATGACGGCAAGCTTTCATCCCAAGATGCTGACCGCGCTTATAATGCAATTGTTAGGTTTTTAGAATTAGGCAAACAAAATGGCGTGGTCGATACACATATTCTTGCCACCGCTGCTGTGCGCGAAGCCAAAAATGGTGAGGCTTTTGTCAAACGCATTGAGAAAAATCTTGGAGTGTCCGTGAAACTTCTTTCTGGTGAGGAAGAAGCTGAATATGCAACTATGGGTGTTAAAAGTGGTTTTAATAAACCCAAAGGCATTGTTGGTGACCAAGGCGGCGGCTCTATGGAACTGACCGCATTAAATGGTTCAATTAAAAATGGTGTCACGACCCCACTTGGCGTTTTACGCCTTCAAGAAAACACCAAAAGCAAACCCAGTGATGCGCAAAAAACCGCGCGTAAAAAGCTTTCAAATATTGAGATAAAATGGCCTGGAAAATCGCGCAAGTTTTATGCAATCGGTGGCACATGGCGTTCGCTCGCAAAACTACACATGATGCAAAACAATTATCTGTTAAATGTCATTCATGATTATACGGTTGATGCTGACGCATATAAAAAATTCTGTAAATCAATTGTAGAAACCAATCTTGATAAGATCGATTGCATCGATGAAATCTCAAAGAGCAGACGTAGTCTTTTGCCTTATGGCGCGGCTGTGATGGCAGAGATTATTGATCGGTTCGACGTTAAATCAGTAACGCATTCTGCTTCTGGCTTGCGCGAAGGCTATCTATTCTCTTTGCTTGACGAAGAAGAGCAAAAAGAAGATGCACTTCTGGAAGCAACTGCTGAGCTTGCTATTTTGCGCGCACGTTCTCCTCATCACAGTATTGAACTTGCTGATTGGACTGAAAAAGCTTTCAAAGTTTTGAAAATTAAAGAAACAGATAGTCAAAAACGCTGGCGCATTGCTGCATGCAATTTAGCTGATATTGCATGGCGGTCATCCTCAGACTATCGCGCTGAGCAAACGCTGGGCATTATTAATAATGCTGGCTTTAACTCAATTAGCCATGAGGGCAGGGCTTATTTGGCGATCTCGAATTTTCATCGCTATAAAGGGCTTAGTCCTAAAAAGCAGCCGCCTGAATTCACAAAATTTGCATCAGATGAAACGCGCGAACGCGCACGCATCTTGGCAGCTTTTTTCAGGGTGTTGTATCTGTTCTCTGCATCAACCATTGGTGTTTTGCCGAGCATCACATTTGAGCGCTCACCCTATGGCAATTTGATAATCGGCCTGCCGGAAGATCGAAAAGTCTTAATCGGGGAAGTGCCAAAACAACGCATTGAACATCTGGCGCGTGAACTTGGCGAAGAAATTAGCATCGCCATTCAATGAGATTACATTTCGATTAATTGAATTTCGCGATTGTTATAGCCAAGTGCCAAACGACCATTTTTGAGATCAAGCGCACTATTACCAAACAGCTCTTTGCGCCACCCTTTAAGTGCAGAAACATCTGCATTATCATCGGCAGCAATCTTTTCAAGATCATCAACAGTTGCAATAACCTTTGCAGCCACACCATGCTTTTCTACGGTCAATTTCAAAAGTACCTTGAGCATTTCTGTCGCTGCGCCGCATCCCTCAGGGGTTTGTTTCGGTCGCGGAATCCGTGGCAATTCTTCATCTGGAATAGATTTAGCTTCATGCACTGCTTTTAGAATGCCTTCACCAAAACGATTTTTATCAAACCCTCTAGAAAGTGAACGCAATTCGCCTAATTTATGTAGTGAAGTCGGAGCACGAGCCGCAATGTCATAAATTGCATCATCGCGGATGACGCGTCCACGCGGTATATTTTGTGCTCGCGCCAATGTCTCGCGCCATTCTGCAACCTTTTTCATGATTGCAAGCTCACGTGGTTTGCGCGCACGCATCTTCAATCGCTTCCAAGCATCTTTTGGCGGTATATCATAGGTCTCAACTGAGGTGAGGATTTCCATTTCTTCAGCAACCCAATGTTTGCGGTTTTGCTCTTCAAGGCTCGCATTGATGGAAATATATACGTCACGCAAATGGGTTACGTCGGCAAGTGCATAGGTGAGTTGTTTGTCGCTCAACGGACGTTTAGACCAATCTGTAAAGCGGGAAGATTTATCAAGGCTGACGCCGGTAATTTTATAGACAAGCTGATCATATGAAATGCTATCTCCGTAGCCGCACACCATTGCTGCAACTTGGCTATCGAAGACTGGATGGGGGATAATGCCAGCAAGCTTATAGATAATTTCTATATCCTGACGCGCTGCATGAAAAACTTTGACGATGTCTTCATTCGCCATTAAATCGAAGAAAGACTTAAGGTCTATGCCTTCTGCAAGTACGTCAACAATCCAGGCATCGTCTGCACATGCAATCTGGATAAGGCATAATTCAGGCCAAAATGTAGATTCACGAAGAAACTCCGTATCCACGGTACAAAAGGGGTGTTTTGATATTTGTTGGCAGGCTTGATCGAGGCTTTTTGTGTCTTTTATTATTTTCATCTAGTTTCTATAGCGAATGTGTGATGATTTGTCTGCCAAAAAATGACAATCCAGCCAATCGTATGGTGCTCACATCTTGACAAATACCTTCTGAAATGTGTTTGTCCCTGCAAATCTGATTTGTATTGATTATGTGCGATTCTTGCACTGCAAAATTCCGGGAAAAGACGATGATTACTCAACCTGACCTCAGCGAACGTTATCGCAGCCACACGTGTGAAGGCCTTAGAGCTTCTGATGTGGGCAATACTATCCGCATCTCAGGCTGGGTGCACCGTGTGCGAGACCATGGTGGCGTTTTATTCATCGATCTGCGCGACCATTACGGCATGACGCAAGTTGTTGCAGATCCGGATTCGGCAGCTTTCAATATTGCTGAAATGGTGCGTGGCGAATGGGTTATTCGTGTCGATGGTGAAGTGAAGGCGCGAGATGCAGAAGCGATCAATCCAAAATTGCCAACCGGTGAAGTTGAAGTTTTTGCGCGTGACATTGAAATCTTGTCTAAAGCATCTGAGCTTCCGCTTCCTGTCTTTGACGAGCCGGATTACCCGGAAGAAATTCGCTTGAAGTATCGTTTCCTAGATTTGCGTCGCGAAACGCTTCATCACAACATCATGATGCGTACCAAGATTATCGCATCAATGCGTGAGCGTATGAGCGGTGCTGGTTTTAATGAGTTTTCAACGCCTATCCTGACCGCATCTTCGCCAGAAGGCGCGCGAGACTTCTTAGTGCCTAGCCGTATTCACAATGGCGAATTTTATGCGCTACCGCAGGCGCCTCAACAATATAAACAGCTTATCATGATGTCTGGCTTTGACACCTATTTCCAGATCGCACCTTGTTTCCGGGATGAAGACCCGCGGGCTGATCGCCTACCAGGTGAGTTCTATCAGCTTGACCTTGAAATGAGCTTTGTAGAGCAGGACGATATTTTAAAAACTGTTGAGCCTGTGATGCGCGGTGTGTTTGAAGATTTTGCTGGCGACAAGAAAGTAACTCAAGAATTCCGCCGCATTCCATACGACGAAGCAATCCGCAAATATGGTTCCGACAAGCCGGACCTGCGTAACCCAATTGAGATGCAAAACGTTTCCGAACATTTCCGTGGTTCAGGCTTTAAAGTCTTTGCTGGCATTCTGGATGCAGATGAGAAAAACCAGGTTTGGGCGATCCCAGTTAAAGGTGCAGGCAGTCGCAAAGCATGTGACCGCATGAATTCATGGGCGCAAGGCGAGGGGCAGCCGGGCATGGGCTATATTTTCTGGCGCGAGCTTGAAGGTGTATTTGATGCCGCTGGTCCGATTGCCAAAAACATTGGACCAGAACGCGCCGAAGCAATTCGCGAACAGCTTGGCATGGAATTAGGTGATGCCGTCTTCTTCGCAGCGGGTGACCCTGCTAAATTCGCAACCTTCGCAGGTGCAGCGCGTGACAAGGCAGGCGAAGATAATGGTCTTATTGATGAGACAAAATTCGAACTTTGCTGGATTGTTGATTTCCCATTTTATGAGTGGGACGAAGACAACAAAAAAGTTGAGTTCTCACACAACCCATTCTCTATGCCGCAAGGCGGGATGGAAGCGCTTGAGGGCCAAGACCCGCTTACAATAAAAGCATTCCAATATGACCTTGTCTGTAACGGTTTTGAAATCGCTTCCGGCGGCATTCGTAACCACTTGCCGGAAACCATGGTTAAGGCGTTTGAAATCGCTGGACTGGACAAGGCAACCGTTGAAGATCGCTTCGGCGGCCTCTACCGTGCATTCCAATATGGTGCTCCACCGCATGGTGGCATGGCAGCAGGCGTTGATCGTGTCGTGATGCTTTTATGTGGCGCGAGGAACCTGCGCGAAATCACCATGTTCCCGATGAACCAGCAGGCCGTTGATCTGTTGATGGGTGCACCAGGCGGCGTAGATGCCAACCAGTTGACCGAGCTTGGCATTCGTTTGATGCCAAAAAAGGAAGACTGATTTATCCAGGTTTTAATTGAATCAAAACATGAAGAGGCTGACTTCTGTTATGAAGTTCAGCCTCTAAGTGATTCAAATGATTGATGTTGGCTGTGCGGACCAAGTTGCTGTTGATTTAGATTAATTGAATGGCGGCTTTCGTATCATAAAGCCAAATAGAACTTGTGCTGCTCCAGAACAAACAGTGATTGATATTGGAGCACATTATCATCTTGAGCAAACAGCCTCTGACTCAATTCCTGGAACTCTTCCATGTTAGCC
>CAZXZQ010000150.1:0-7057 GCA_964645215.1 uncultured Rhizobiaceae bacterium
GAAGATTTTTCTGATAAAATCTGCTTTAGCTGCTCTGCAAGCCAGCCTTTTGCAATCCAGTGACCGCCGCCATGTACATCAAGTTTTATGGTTTTGCCTGACGTACAATTATCCCATTCATAGCGCGTATATTTCTGGCTGGTTTCCCATTTTGAGATGCGCTCTGCTTTTAGCTGGCAGCCATTTTCTCTCTGCCATAACCGAACTGGGCCGGTTTCTTCGCCATTTGGACCGTACGGAAAATCCATTACAGTGTCTTTAAGCCCATGTACGTGACGCACCTCAACAGGGCCAGTTGAACATTGCTCATCCTGATTATAAAGCGTGCCCGATATGCCAAGTAGGATAGATACATTTTGACCAGCTTCACATGCATAACGCCATGCCATTGAGCTGCCCCATGAATAACCAGAAAGCATAAGGTTTTTACGATCTATAGGAAAGCGTTTGGCAACATCATCCAACACAGCATTGGTGAAAGCAGTATCTCGCGATTCCGGTTGCCAGAAATCCCAAGACTTACCCAACCCATTTGGCGCGATTAGCAAAACACCTGCTTCTGACGTTGCCGCACCAATACCACCATGATTGACCGGAACAGGGCCTTGTCTGCCCCAGCCATGATAGTGCAGTAGAACGGGTAAGGTGGACTGGCCGTCCCAGCCATCTGGAATGCGAATATGGTAGCCACGGGTGCCCACTTCACAAACGGTTTTATTCGTGCATCGTAATTGATCAGCCGTTTGAGCGTGCGACTGAATGTGTGATGAAAAAAGTGCGGTAAATGCGAATGTGAGGGTAGCTAATGTTTTCATATCACTAAAATAGCATTCTTAAGATGTCTGTGAAATCAAAAGCTTGTTATTTTGCTTGTGATTTTATATCGGCCTTGCCTGCTGAAAGTGCAATAATTGCAGCAATAACAAGGACGAGTGAACCGAGCAGGAAATGGATGCCGGGGAAGTTAAATGGCGCTATAGGTGAAGTAAAGTAGGCAAAGCTACCATTTGCAATTGCAGGGCCAAAAATCGCTGCAAGACTGCCAATGCTGGTGAGTGCACCTTGTAACAGACCTTGCTGACTTTCGCTTGCTTGACGTGATGCAATTGCCTGAATTGCGGGTTGCGCGCAGCCCCAACCAATGACATGCGGTACAATTCCGATATATCCTAAAATTCCATAAGTATTAAACGACAAGAAAACATACATGATGGCGCTTAAGCTTATGCCATATACAATTGTTTTTACTTCACCGAACTTTGGAACGACGATGCGGACGAGCCAGCCTTGAACGAAGACATAGGATATTCCAACAATTGCAAGAGAAAACCCAGCTTCCTGAGTTCCCCAACCATATTGATGCTGCGTAAACAGTACCCAGATATTTTCTAAGCCGCGCTGCATGATTTGTATCATGAACAAGGAGATGCCGAGCAGAACTAAAACTTTGCTTGTTGCAAGCCACGTTATGGCTTTGAGCGGATTGCTTGCGAGCTTTCTCTCTTTGTCTCGTTTTTCTTCTGGCAGGCTTTCATTCAAGAAGAAATAACCAAAAATTACATTGGCGAAGGACAGACCAGCCGCAACATAAAAGGGTAAGCGCAGGTCAATTCCACCTAAGAGCCCACCCAACAGTGGCCCAAGAATAAAGCCTACGCCAAAGGCGGCACCAATCATGCCAAAGGCAGCCGCACGCTCTTTATCCGGTGTTGTATCTGCAACATAAGCATTTGCAATAGACATGGTTGCACCAAAGATGCCGCCTAATGCCCGGCCAATGACCATCCAGCCAATGCTTGGCGCTAAAGCGAGTAAGATATTGTCAAAACCTAATGCAGCAAGGGCAATCAGCATCACTTTACGGCGGCCATATCTATCAGACAGCGCGCCTAAAATTGGAGCAAATATAAATTGCATAATGGAAAAAATGACGGCTATTGAACCATAGTAAATGGCTGTTTGTGAGATGCTGCCGCCAACGAGTTCTTTTACCAATGCGGGTAGGGTTGGCCATACTAGCCCGACACCCATCATATTAATGACGACGGTAATCAGGACAATCGTAAAGCTTCTATTTGGCAAGATTAAGCATCTTTCTTGCCTGAGATTGGAGCTACATAGGACAAATCAAGGTCCCAAGGGAAATAGATCCAGGTGTCCTGGGAAACTTCTGTTACATATGTATCGACTGTTGGTTTTCCTGTCGGCTTGGCATAGACGGTTGCGATATGTGCATTTGGCATAAGTTCACGCACTTTTTTAGCGGTGGCGCCTGTGTCTGCCAGATCATCAATGACCAATATGTTTTCACCGTCAGCGCAGCGTTTAACAAGTTCATCTGCGATTGGTTTCAAAATCACAAGTTCACCTTGTTCCTTATATTCATGGTAGGAGGCGATGCAGACCGTTTCGATATTTCGGACACCAAGCTCACGGGCAATAATCGCAGCAGGCACAAGCCCTCCGCGCGTAATGGAAATAATTGCTTCCCATTCTCCAGCCTCACGGCTGATGTCTGATAGTTTCCATGCGAGTGCTTTACAATCGCGGTGAAATTGGTCCCATGAGACTGGGAAGCTTTTTGCTTGTGACATGAATTTTGTTCTTATCTATGATACTTAAGTGAAGAACCAATAGGCAGAAAATGAGGTAAGTGCAAGAATGATTACGTCTGAATATGTGCAAACCATGGCGCGGTATAACAAATGGCAGAATGAGAGTATGTATGCGGCTGCATCAAATCTCAGCGTGGACGAGCGGCAAAAGGATTGTGGAGCGTTTTTCGGCTCTATACACCGAACCTTGTCACATCTGCTTTGGGGCGATCAGATCTGGATGATACGGTTTGCCAACACCCTCATGCCAGCTGCAGATAATATTCCTGCTTCAGCTGATATGGTTATTAATTGGGATGATTTGTGCGAACAACGTATGGCTTTTGATGAAGTCATACTGGAATGGGCTAAGTCGATCGCAGCTAATGATCTTACGGGTGATTTAACTTGGTTTTCAGGTTCTGCGCAAAAAGAGATAACCAAGCCATTCGGCTTTCTAGTTACCCATATGTTTAATCATCAGACACATCACCGTGGTCAGGTACATGCGATGATTACAGCTTTTGGTGGAAAAACAGATGATACGGATTTATTTTACCTCAAGTGAGGCAAGCATTGTCATAACTTGGCTGGCTGCAGCATCAATTAATGCTTGATCACGCCCACGTATCACAATTTGTGTGGAATAAGTTTCGCCGTCAAATTTAGGATAAGAGCCAATTGAGGTTTCCTTATTGGCTTTTTGTATCTCACCTAATGCGTCACCAATCGTGCCTTCTCCAAATGTGCATTCGATGGCTGTTGAAAGCATTTTTTGGCCGCCTTCAAGTGTCGGCATAATGTTTTCTACCATGGCATTAAATACAGACGGTACGCCGGCCATGACATGAACATTGCCGATAATAAAACCGGGTGCTTTTGAAACTGGATTGTCGATCAAGTCTGCCCCATCTGGAATTCTTGCCATGCGTTGGCGGGCAGGGGTGAAAGGCAATTCCATCTTGTCGTAATGTTCAGTGAGAATTTTCATCGCACGAGAATCATGACCAATGTTCACACCAAAAGCCTTGGCGATTGCATCTGCCGTAATGTCATCATGCGTTGGCCCAATACCGCCAGAGGTAAATACATACGTGTATTTTTCGCGCAATGCATTGAGTGCGGTTACGATCTCATCTTCTTCGTCAGCCACAATCCGCACTTCTTTAAGGTCTATGCCTTGAAGTGTGAGTGTTGAAGCTAAGTGGCCAATATTTTTATCTCGCGTACGGCCTGATAAGAGTTCATCGCCAATGGCAAGCATGGCGGAGGTAATGATTTTTGGATTATCTGTCATACATCCTATTTAGGATGAACCTAGCCTTCAAGCAAGGCTGCATTGCCACCTGCAGCCGTTGTATCAATACAAACATGCTTTTCGGTCAGAAGCCATTTTTCAAAGTCACTCTGGGTGAATAATGGTATGATTTGGCCGTCACGTTTCGCCAATGCTTCGCGGATTTCTTTGAGGTTATCGCTCCAAGAAATAACGGCATCCAGACTTTTGATCTCAGCAAGCGTTTCTGGCGCAATTGTCTTATCCCCAATTGCAAGCACTTTGCATCCTATTGTATTGGCGCGGCTTGCTTGTTCTGTCGCCATTTCTACCGTTGGCCCTAGACATAACACACGTCCCCTTGGGTGGAGGCTATATTGATTGGATTCACCCGTTGGGCCAGGCATTTCCATTGCATGCATTTGGGCGACGGATTGTTTTTCAAGTTTCAAGAATGCGCGTTCAATTTCATCAAGAGAGATTGTGTCGCTCGTTGTTGCTGTTTCACTTCGTGTTTGCGGTTTAACAAAGCGATGCAGATATTTTGGCCCGCCAGCCTTTGGCCCAGTACCACTTAAGCCGTCTCCTCCAAAAGGTTGAGAGCCAACCACTGCGCCAATCTGATTTCGATTGATGTAAATATTTCCCGCATGAACATTTTCTACAATGTGCTGAACACGGTCATCAATACGACTGTGCAAGCCAAAAGTCAGTCCGTAACCAGTTGCGTTTACGGCTGATATTACCTTGTCTAAATCTTTTGACTGATATCTTGCAACGTGCAGGACGGGGCCAAAGATTTCTTCCGCCAAATCTTCTATTCCATCTATTCTCAAAACAGTGGGTGGGATGAAACGTTCTGAATCCGGTGATGTGGTTTGTTTAAGAAGCCTGCCTTCATCATGTGCAATTTTGATATACGCATTAAATTTTGTGGCCGCGTTTTTATCAATGATTGGACCAATATCTGTCGTGAATTTTCGCGGGTCACCTAAGGATAATTCATCAATTGCCCCATAGAGCATTTCAAGGAAACTATCCGCGATATCATCTTGTAAATATAAAGCACGAAGCGCGCTGCAACGTTGGCCTGCAGATTGAAACGCAGATGCAATTACATCCGTAATCGCTTGCTCTGGCAAGGCGGTGCTGTCCACAATCATCGCATTTAAGCCGCCGGTTTCAGCGATCAGTGGCGCGTGTGGGGAGAGGTGCTTAGCTATTGATCGATTAATGTGTTGGGCTGTTGCAGTGGAGCCTGTAAAGCAAACGCCGTTTATATTTGCATTGGCTGTGAGTGTCGCGCCGATGGTGTGGCCTAGGCCAGTTACCAGTTGCAGTGTGCGTTTTGGAACGCCTGCTTGCCATAAAAGCGAACAGGCAAAATTTGCGATGAGGTTTGTTGCTTCTGCAGGTTTTGCCACAACACCATTGCCAACCGCTAAGGCTGCACTTAATTGACCGGTAAAAATTGCCAGTGGAAAATTCCATGGCGCAATGCAGGTGAAGATGCCTGCAGGTTCTTCTTTGACCGTTTTTGCTTGCGCTGCATAATACCGCAAGAAATCAACGGCCTCACGCAATTCGCCCACGCAGTCTAAGAGTGTTTTGCCAGCTTCGCGCATCAGTAGTGAAAAAATTTCAACAGCATTTTCTTCATAAAGATCTGCCGCTTTGTTTAGAATTTTTGCGCGATCTATAACGGTTACGTCAGCCCATGTTTTTGCTATCTCACAGGCTTTGTTTGCTTCGTCCTCAGTTGCAAATTGTACCTTGCCAACACTCTCACCTGTGGCGGGATTGGAGACGGTTGTTATCTCACCTGTGCCATTTTTATATTTCCATTGTTTCTTATCAAATGCTGCGATTGATTTTTCGAGATTCGCTAATTCTGCCGGGTCTGTCAGATCGTAGCCAATGGAATTTTTGCGCTCTGGTTTGAAAAGCGCATCCGGCATTTTGATCGCAGGGTTATGTGGTTCTGCAATATAGTTTTCGATGTCTAAAAATGGATCAGCGGCAACCATTTGTGGTGAAATTTCTTCATCTACAATTTGATTGACGAAAGACGAGTTTGCGCCATTCTCCAAAAGTCGGCGAACAAGATAAGCGAGAAGGTCCTTATGCGCACCAACAGGGGCATAGATGCGGCAGCGTGTTTTCTGATTTTTCAAGACAACATCATGCAAGGCGTCGCCCATGCCATGCAAACGTTGAAATTCAAACTTGGATGTATCATTCGCCATTTCCAAAATTGCTGAAACCGTATGCGCATTATGCGTGGCAAATTGCGGATAGATGCGATCTGTCATGCCTAACAATTTTTGGGCGCAGCAAATGTAACTCACATCAGTGGAGGGTTTGCGGGTGAAAACAGGGAAGGTTGTATGCCCCTCAATTTGGGAGAGTTTGATTTCTGTATCCCAATAAGCACCTTTCACAAGACGTACCATAATTTTGCGATCAAGTTTCGTGGCGAGATTATACAGAAAATCGAGAACTTCAGTTGCGCGTTTGCCATAGGCTTGAACAACCACACCAAACCCATCCCAATTTTCAAAAGCTGGATCTGACAATACAGCTTCGATAATGTCTAAAGATAGTTCGAGCCGTCCTGCTTCTTCTGCATCGATATTAAGACCAACACCTGCAGACTTTGCTAAAATAGCCAATGAGTGCGCGCGTGGCACAAGCTCTTCCATTACACGGTCTTTTTTGATTGTTTCATAACGCGAGTGAAGGGCGGAGAGTTTAATAGAAATGCCTGGGTTCTCGCGAATATCATCTGAGTGCGCAGCTTTGGCAATTTCACAAATCGCATCACTATAGGCAAGGTGATAGCGTCGCGCGTCTTTGTCTGTGCGGGCTGCTTCTCCCAGCATGTCATAGGAATACGTAAAGCCTTCCGCTTCTTTATCATGAGCGCGGGCAATCGCCTTTTCAATGGTTTCTCCCAATACGAACTGCCTGCCCATTTCTTTCATTACGGTAGAAACTGCTTGGCGAATGACAGGTTCGCCTAAACGCTTGATTGCCTCATGTAACGTACTGGCTATGCTTTTGTTTTCGCTTTCGCCGAGCACTTTGCCCGTAATAAAGAGCGCCCATGTGGAGGCATTCACCAGCGAGGAATGCGACTTGCCAAGATGTTGTCCCCATGCGCTAGGTGCTACTTTGTCTTCAATTA
>CAZXZQ010000151.1:0-7016 GCA_964645215.1 uncultured Rhizobiaceae bacterium
TTTAGGTGCACCAGCTTTTTTCACCCGAACCTTCTTCTTCTTCGGTATAACAGTAACAACGGCTGCTCCAACGCCAACCTCTGCAATGTCGTCTAATTCAATTTCTTCGCCTATAGCATCTATCGCTTCAACTGCTGCTGAGCCAAACAGCCATGCCTTGATCATCTGGAACAGTTTGCCGATCATTTTGGCAACCGACACAAAATTAGTTGGCACTGCTAACATGACAGGAATGAGCAGGAGCGTGAGCAAGGTAGAAAAAGCAAGGCCTGATATGATTGCTGTTGAAAGCTGCACCCACCAGATCGATGTGATCGAACCAACACTTATGGTTTGGGCAAAGAAGTCAAACGTCACCTGATAGGCCATCGGTACTAAGCCCATAATGGTTGTGATCGTTGTTAACATAACCGGGCGCATGCGTTGGCCGCAGGTTTTTAAAATCGCATCATGAACATCAACGCCCTTTTTGCGAAGTTGATTATAAGTATCGATCAAAACAATTGCATTATTCACCACAATACCCGCCAGCGCGATAACGCCTGTACCTGTCATAATAATAGAGAACTTTTGCCCTGTGATAAGCATGCCGATCAGCACTCCAACAATAGCAAGAATCACCGTCGAAAGGGTAAGGATACTTTGATAAAAAGAGTTGAACTGGGTCACCAGAATGATGAACATAAGGAAGAGAGCTGCGGCACTCGCTTTGGCCAAAAACTCACTAGACTCTTTCTGCTCCTCGTCTGCACCGCGGAATTTGAGGAAGATATTGTCTGCCCATTGTTGTTCATCAAGCCAAGTTTGGATTTCACTAATTTTCTCATCCGGCGTTAACCCATCTGCTTTTGCGGTATCAAGGAGGTTCGCTTTGATATCCATTGCATAAAGACCATCGCGGCGCGTGATGGATGAAACGGTTGGGCGTGGTGATACGTCAATGAAATTTGACAGTGGCACCTGACCATTTGCTGTTCTTAAACGAATTTCATTGAGCCGCTCTAGCGAACGCTGGTTCTCCGGCAAGCGGACACGAATTTCCACTTGATCATCTGCATCAGATAATGTTGTTTCACCAAGAAATGTACCGTTGGTAACAAGCTGGATCATAGCGCCAATAGCAGGGATGCTTGCATTATATCGGCCAGCCTCTTGGTGATCGATGGTAAGTTCCCAATCAATGCCGGGTAGGGGACGAGCATCTTCAATATCTTGCAGGTCGGCCGTGCGATCAAACTGACCGCGTATTTTCGTGACGGCAGCAAGCATCGCATCATAGTCGGTGGACTTCACTTGCAGACGTACGTCTTTGCCAGTTGGCGGGCCACCTTCAAGTTTACGCACTTCAGCTTTGATGCCTGGTATTTTTGCGGTGCGTTCACGGATTTCAGCAAAGATATCGATAGCGCGACGGCGTATAGAATAGTCGGCAAGTTCGATGGTAAAGGTTGCAACAACATCTGCAGGTAGGTCTTGCGGCACAGACGGGTTAAACCCACCACCGCCACCACCACCGCCGGGCGCAGTTGCCGTCATAACGATGTTGTCGATGCCTTTAATTCTGAGGAGTTCATCCTCAACCGTAATGCTAATATCACGAATATCAGACCCGGAAAGATTACCGCGCGCTGACACAAACAGAAGTGCAATATCGGGTTCTTCATCAACAAAGAATTCAACGCCTTTGTTGTTCTCGCCAAAATACGTGAACGTAAAAAAGCTTACGGTTAGCACTGATGCAATGATGATAATATTGCCAAAGAGCGAAGTTACAAAACTTTTTACCGTACGAAGATAAAGCCCAAGAATGCCTTTGATTTTTCTCACATCAAGCGGTTCGTCTGACGAAAGAATAACGGCATTCTGATTAATCTCAGGCTTCGCGTCTTTCTTGTTTTTGAGCACAAACCCAAGAATGGCCCAAGTAATTAGGAAGCCAAAAAAACCAGCAATGGCTGCCAGCAGGATCTTTAATTCGCCGTCTGGAATGCCTAAGTCAACCAATGCAGGCGGTATTTGATATGGCGCATTTGCCAAAATCATGCCTGTCGCACCTCCAGCAATCAAGCTGATGATCAAGCGGCGGAAACGCGTTAAAAATCCGCCAATTTGTGCGAAGACAATGCCCATTGTTGGCAGGAATATAAGAGCTGTAAGAAGCGAGGCTGAGAGAACAATAATCACCATGATTGGCAAATAGCTCATAAATTCGCCCGGTACGCCCGGCCATAGAAGTAGCGGCAAGAAGGCTGCTAATGTTGTTGCTGTTGACGAAACAACAGGCCAGAACATGAGTTTTGCAGCCTGCGGATAGGCTTCATTTGGGTGTACACCTTCAGCAATTTTTCGGTCAGCGTATTCGGTAACAACAATTGCACCATCCACCAGCATGCCGACGGTAAGTACCATGCCGAACATCACCATCATATTAACCGTTAAGCCTGCGCCTGAAAGAATGAGGAAGCCAACCATGAAGGAGGTTGGGATCGCTAGACCCACAAGCATACCGGAGCGCACGCCCAAGGCTCCAACCACGATGATCATGACGAGCGCAATGGCCGTTAAAATTGCAGATTGGAGCGAACCTAAAACTTCATAAATAAAATTGGACTGATCAATCATATAAGTGACTTTGATTGTATCTGGCCATTGCTTGGTAAACGCGTCTACAACACGGCGTACTTCAGAATTGTTCTCGATGATGTTTGTGCCAATACGCTTCACTACTTCAAGCGACATAGCCGGTTTGCCATTGACGCGCGTATAGCTGGAAGCATCTTTGAAGTTACGGCGGATATCGGCAATTTCTCCAAGCGTGATCACGCCCTCACCATTTTGCCGGATCGGAATATTATACACGTCTGTTACGGATTGGATTGTGCCTGGCAATTCAACATTAAAGCGCGCATTACCATCATCAATAAAGCCCGCAGGCACCAGTTGGTTATATTGTGAAATTGCATTGAAAAGCTCTGTCTGAGTAATGTCATAGGATTCAAGTTTCACTAAATCCAATAACACTTCGATTTGCTCTTCGCGCGTACCTTTCAAATTGGCTTCTCGTACGGATGCAATCGCTTCAATCTCATCTTGCAATTGTTTTGCGTGTTGGAACAGTGTGCGTTCTGGGACGTTTCCTGAAAGCGTTACGATAATCGTAGGTTGTAGGGCAAAGTTTGTTGGGAAAATCGCCGGTTCTTCTGCATCATCGGGCAGATCAGCCTGCGCAAGATTTACTTTGTCGCGTATGTCTGCAAGCACTTTGTCCTTGTCAGTACCTATCTGAAACTCAAGTATGATTGCTGCATGACTTTGAGAGGCAACAGACGTAATTTCCTTGAGGCCTTCCAGCCCACGCAATTCTGTTTCCATAGGCCGCACAAGCAGGCGCTCAGCGTCCTTAGGCGAAATGCCTTGCTGGGAGATAGAAACATAATAAACCGGAACATCAATATCCGGATTAGCTTCTTTCGGAATGGTGATGTAGGTGAATATGCCCGCCAACACCATGACAACCATCATGGTGAGAACGGTGCGCGGTCGGCTTAATACGGTATCTAACATACCTGTCATGAGCTTGCTCCAAGAGGAATAGCTTCTACCTTTTCACCTTCGATTACATATTCTTGCCCCAACGTAATAAGGCGTACATTCTCTGTTGGACCTTCAATCCAAAACCCTTCACTCGTTTGCGCAATGACGCGTACCGGCAGGAATCGAACGATATTTTCGGCGTCAACAACCTTGATGCCCAATGCACCTTCATTGTTTAGCGTCAGGGATGAGGGGGGAATTTTAAAGGCAGTTGTGCCCGGCAATTTGATGTTAGCACTTGCTGTTAAACCATCACGAATATCACTTGTGCCATCAAGCCTCACATCGATCAAGAATGTACGCGTTTGTGGGTCAGAAGATGGTGCAATATATGTAATTTCACCTTGGGTCGTAGTGCCATTAATCAGCTGAATTTCTGCTGCCATGCCTTTTTCAATACTACCAATCACGCTTTCAGAAACTTGACCGGTAAAGAACATTGGATTGCTATCTACAAGCGTCACACATGCTGTGCCTGAAGCAAGCACGTCACCTGGTTCTGCAATCGGGTCTTGGACCAAGCCGCTCGCATTGGCACGAATTTCAACGCGCGAAAGCTCAATCTCTGCGCTTTTAAGTTCTGCTTGTGCTGCGTTCATTTGGGCTTCCATAACCAACATTTGGTTTTGTGTTGTGAAACCCTTTTTGAGCAATTCTTTATTTGAATTATAGGTCGTTTCTGCCTGTAATAAACGCGCTTTGGCGCTTGCTACATTTGCTTCACGCGCACCACTCTCAATGGAGCAAAGGAGGTCACCTTTGTTTACATAATCACCGCGATTTACATGGCGCTGCCTTAAAATGCCGCCTGTCTCAGAGCGTACAGGAATAATCGCTTGCGCTTTTGTGCGTCCGCGCACGTTTAAGAACTGTTCTCTAGCTTCTGCTTTAAGCGGTAATATGCTTACTTTGAAAAGAGCATTTTGCTCTTCTTCTTTGCGTTCAGAGATCGATTGCGTGTTCGCAGCAGAGGCACCTTGCCCGCCGATGTTCACATCTCCCTTATACATATAGTATGAGAGCCCGCCGAGGATGGCCAATGCAAGAATATGAGAAAATCTGATTTTCATAATTATTCTGCAGCCTCCGCATTAAGGGTTGGTACGCTTGCAAGCTCAATCAGCAAGTCGCGGTTGTCGTGTAAATATTGAAGATCCGCCTGCTTTACGTGAATGCCGTAACCGGTGATCCATTTGGTAAGAGGATTGTCACATTCTCCAGAGAACCCGCGTATCATTTCAAGCTGCGCGCTGATCTCACCTACACGCTTGTCAATCGCCTTTTCGATGATGTCCGGCGTGGTAAGGTTCGCACACATGGCAACAAGTAAAAATTCTGATTTGAATTTGTCATGGGCTGGTGGCTGAGCAAGCGTTGCAATAAACTCCAGGCGACCCATGTCCGTGATCGAATAAACTTTCTTATCTGGCTTTCCACTTTGCACTTCAGAGCGGCATGTCACCTTGCCTTCTTGCTCAAGTTTGGCAAGCGTGGGGTAAATCGAGCCATAGCTAATATCAACAAAATAGCTGAACGCGCCTTCGCTCGATTGTTTTTTAATTTCATATCCGCTCGCATCAGCAAAATTTAAAATTGCGAGAATAAGGGTCTGTGTATTCATGAAGCTAATCGCATTATTGTTTCAATGGGGCATATTCATAACATGAATATGTATATTTGATATATATCATTCAAGCATAATTGTGAAATTTTTAAGACAAGCAACAATATTGCTTGGAGATGCGGTTAACGATCTCCTTATAGACTTATTTAAGTGCTTGAATTTTTGTTACTAGATCTAGCGAAAAGAATTTTTCTCACGGTCAAAAATTTTTCCGTTTTCAGTCAAGTCATCTGAAACAAGCTTAAGCAGACTATCAGAAATTTCTGAAGGGTGAGCAATTGTGTCAGGGTCTTCTCCAGGCATAGCAGCGGCACGTAGAGCTGTGCGCATCGGGCCCGTATTAAGTAGATTAATGCGCAGTTCTGCTTTTTCGCATTCGGCGGCCCAGGTTTTTACCAGCGCTTGTAAGGCAGATTGCGAAGCGGTGTATGGTCCCCAAAAAGGTTTACATGTGTCAGGCGCATTTGCCGTCATGAATACAGCGCGAGGTGACTTCGCACTGCGCAGCAATTGCGACATAGAACCGATTAAACGCCAATTTGCATTTACATTTAGATTGAGCGTTTTTTCAAAAGACTTTGGTTCAATATGTTCAAGGGGGGAAAGATCTCCCAGCATACCTGCATTAGCAACCAGAATATCAAGCTTTCCCCAGCGCTCATAAATAGATGCGCCAAGACGGTCGATTGCGTCAAAGTCTAAAAGGTCAAATGGCACAAGGGTTGCTGATCCGCCCGCCGCTTGTATTTCATCGTCAAGCTCTTCAAGGCCACCAACCGTGCGTGCAACGGCAATCACGTGTGCACCTTGTTTGGCGAGTGTTAGTGCTGAATGATAGCCAATGCCACGCGATGCGCCTGTAACAAGCGCAATTTTACCTGAAAGATCGGTCATTAGCCTTTGGCTTCCGATAGAAGAGAAAGGTTTGAAATATTATCGCGATCATCATGGTCGGTCAGGCTTGTTGGGTATTCACCAGAAAAACATGCATCACAATATTGCGGCGTATCATTGTTGCGGCCAACTTCGCCAGCTGCACGATAAAGACCATCAAGTGAAATAAAGGCCAGAGAATCCACACGAATAAAACTCTGCATTTCTTCAATGCTCATGCGGGACGCAAGCAGTTTATGTGTTTCAGGTGTATCCACACCATAAAAGCATGACGACATGGTTGGCGGGCTTGCAATGCGCATGTGAACAGATTTAGCGCCTGCATCGCGAACCATTTGTACTATTTTTTGTGACGTTGTTCCGCGCACGATGGAATCATCAACCAGAATAACACTCTTGCCTTCAATCATTTTTTGATTGGCATTGTGTTTAAGCTTCACACCCATATGGCGGATAGAGTCTGAGGGTTGAATAAACGTGCGACCAACATAATGGTTACGAATAATGCCGAGTTCAAATGGCAGATTTGCCCCTTGCGAATAACCAATAGCAGCCGGGACCCCAGAGTCTGGTACTGGTACGACAACATCTGCATCTGCAGGCGCTTCTTGCGCAAGTTCAACGCCGATTTGTTTGCGAATGTCGTAAACACTATTGCCCTCAAACACACTGTCAGGGCGCGCAAAATAGACATACTCAAAAATACAGAAACGTTTTTCAGCTTCATCAAATGGCCGCATACTGCGCAGGCCTTTTTCATTGATGATGACCAATTCACCGGCCTCAATATCACGAATGTACCGCGCCCCGATAATGTCTAGAGCACAGGTTTCCGATTCTAAAATATAAGCGCCATCAAGGTCGCCCAAAACAAGCGGGCGCACGCCATGTTTATCACGGCAAC
>CAZXZQ010000152.1:0-6976 GCA_964645215.1 uncultured Rhizobiaceae bacterium
CGATTGTTGATGATTTCGATTTCAGTGACATGATGGGCATTTGCGAAAGCATCATTTGTTTTGTCGTGATCACCCATAATATGGGTGAAGGCGAGGTTTTTATCGCCATCCTCATAAACGAGCGGTGAACTTTCATCGAGCCCAATTGCAGTATCGGCATTTGCTGGCAGGATATCAAAATCAATGTCGATCAACTCGGATGCATCTTTTGCGATCTCAACAGAATCCGCGACAATGAACGCAATCGCGTCACCAACATGGCGCACTGTATCTTCGCATAGAATTGGAATATCGCGGTTTGCGTTCTGGCTTCCGTCCGGTTGTGTCACCGGAATGATACATGGCAGAGGGTTGAGGCTTGCAACATCCTTTGCGGTTAGCACTGCATGCACACCGGCCATTGCTTGTGCTTGCAATACATCCTTGACGGTGAACTTGGCATGGGCTGCTGGTGACCGCAGCACGTAGCCATGCAAAATAGCTTCATCGGTTTTATCATCCGTATAACAGCCCTTGCCAGTGATGAAAGCATTGTCTTCCTTGCGCAGCACAGAAGCGCCGAGGCCAAATTTTGCATGTGTTATTTCGTTCATGGAATTATCCAACTTTATTGCTTAACTGCTTCATATAGTGCTTGCATAATGATGTGACGATATAAAATTTTGCTGATAGTTTCTATATCAGATTTGCGGTTCTACATATTAACTGTCATGGTGAGTATAGGAATCATTTATGACACTTCAATCACTTACCACGCGTTTTCACAAGCTACCCAATAATGTTAAAGGCGGCATCATCTTGATGTTCGCTGCCGCTGGTTTTGGTTTTATGGTTGCCCTTATCAAGCTTACGGGAGAACGGTTGCATGTCGCGCAAATTCTGTTGGTGCGTCAGGCCGTGATGGCATTAATTGTAGCCCCTGCCATTTTTACCGGCTTTCCGGGCACACTTAAAACCAATCACTTTGGCTTACAAATGTTACGCATCGTTTTGGCGCTGATCGCCATGGGATTTGGCTTTACAGCAGTAGTGAACATGCCGCTTGCTGATGTGACCGCAATTGGTTTTGCCAAGAGCTTTTTTGTGACGATATGCGCAATTTTTGTACTGAAGGAAATAATCGGCATACGCAGATGGATGGCTGTGATTATAGGATTTATTGGTGTGATGATTGTGTTACGGCCCGGCCTTGATGGGTTTACCGTATATGGGGTCTACGCATTAATCGGCGCTGCAGGTGCGGGTTCAGTGATGGTTGTGATCAGACTTTTGACGCGAACAGAAAGTGCAACGACTATTCTTGCATACCAAGCAATAGGTGTTGGCATTGCTGTTGCAATTCCGGGCATTTGGTTTTGGCAAGCACCAACGCTTAATGAATGGATTTTGCTCATCGCAATGGGGCTTATCTCTTATGTCGCGCAGATGTTCAATATCATTGCATATAAGTATGGCGAAGCATCCGTTATGGCATCTCTTGATTATGTGCGGCTCATATACTCAGTTTTGTTTGGTTGGTATTTGTTCAATCACTTACCTGATGTTTGGACATGGGTTGGTGCAATGATTATTATCGCCGCTTCAATTTATACCATTCATCGTGAAGCGCAGAACAAGCAAGTGCTTGTCAGTACACCGGAAGGGCGCGGCAAAATTTAATTTGAATATTTTCTCCACGCGTCTAGCAGACCTTGCGTAGAAGAATTACTTGCATCGGCTTCACCTTCCAACATTTTGGAAATGCCATTTGCTAATTCTTTGCCTAGCTCAACCCCCCATTGGTCGAAGGAATTTATCCCCCAAACAATGCCTTGTGTGAAGATTTTATGCTCGTAAAAAGCCATCAGCATTCCCAAAGTATGTGGATTGAGCTCCTCATACATAAATGTATTACTCGGGCGATTGCCTTCAAATGTGCGATGCGGGTTTCCGCCTGCTTCTTCTAACGTGCGACCTTTCATTAGCGCTTCAGATTGGGCAAGACAATTTGAAACAAGTAAATTGTGATGGTGCGCATATTCTGGGTTAGACCCACGTGCTGCAATTAAAAAATCACATGGAATAATTTCTGTGCCCTGGTGAATGAGCTGATAAAACGCGTGCTGCCCATTTGTACCAGGTTCACCAAATACGAGTGGACCGCTATCCAATCCAACTGGTGTTCCATCTTTCATCACAGATTTACCATTTGATTCCATATCAAGCTGCTGTAACCATGCTGGGAAACGCGCCAGACGATCATCATATGGCATTAGCGCATAAGCTGAATAGTTGCATAAATTGCGATACCAAATTCCCATCAATGCCATTAAGACTGGAATATTGTGATCTAAAGGTGCTGATTTAAAATGTTCATCTGCATCAAATGCGCCTTGTAAAAATTCTTCAAACTGATCAGCGCCAATGGCCATCATTACGGAAAGGCCAATTGCCGACCAGACAGAATATCTACCGCCAACCCAGTCCCAAAATCCAAATGTATGTTCATCAGAAATACCAAATGCGCGGGTTGCCTCTAAATTTGTAGAGAGCGCACAAAAATGTTTTCCTACATCTTCACCAATAGCTGCTTCCAACCATTTACGCGCGGCACTTGCATTCGTCATGGTTTCTTGAGTGGTGAAACTTTTGGATGCAATAATGAAAAGCGTTGTAGCAGGATTTATCTTTTTCAAAATATCTGAAATGTCAGCCCCATCGACATTAGCGACAAAATGAACGTCAGGACCATTATGAAATGCAGTGAGGCCTTGTTTTACTAGACGCGGGCCAAGATCAGAACCACCGATGCCGATGTTAACAACGTTTTCAACACGCCCGCCTGTTACCTGATACGTTCCGTCTCGAACTGCATTGGTAAAGGTTTGCATTCGCTTATGAACCTGTTTGATCTCTGGCATAACATCTTCACCGTCAACCATAACAGGTTTGCCAGAACGATTGCGCAAGGCAGTATGCAAGACTGCACGATCTTCTGTTAAATTGATCTTGCTGCCTGCAAACATGGCTTCACGAAAACGGTCGAACTCGCTTGCGGTTAGCATTTCGGTCAGCGTCTTTATGGTTGCAGCATCAATTCGATTTTTGGAATAATCAAAAATCAACGAGCCAATCTGAACCGACATTTTATCAAATCGGTTTGGATCATTATCAAACATATCACGCACATCAATTGTTTCTAAGCGATCACGATGGTTGATGAGTTGATCCATAAATATAGGCAATTGAGGCTTCGACATATCAAATTCCGGTTATAGTCACTTGGTTCATTTGGAAACGTAACCAAATTGCATTACATGTGTTGAACTTAACGGATTCTGAACAATCCACAACTGACGGAATATATTTCATGCGAACAAATACTGGGCAAGCAATTTTACTCAAAAATTATAAAGAACCTGAATATCTGATTGAAACAGTTGATCTGGATATCAATCTTGACCCAGAAAAAACGCGCGTAAAATCAAGCGTGAAATTTGTGCGCAATAAAAACACAAAATCAGATGCGCCGCTCAAGCTAGATGGTGATGAGCTGACCCTTATCAGCGTAAGTATTAATGGCAAACCACTTGAAAAGCGCGATTATAAAGCCACCCCGCTAGAGCTTGTTATTCGAAAACTGCCTAAAGCAAAAAAGTTCAACGTAGAGATTGAAACAGAAATTAATCCAACTGCAAATACAAAATTGATGGGGCTTTATCGCTCAAGCGGTAATTATTCTACGCAATGTGAGGCAGAAGGTTTCCGCCGCATAACATATTTTCTCGATCGCCCAGATGTGCTTGCGGTTTATACAACGCGGCTTGAAGCAAATAAATCTGACGCACCTATTTTGTTGGGCAATGGCAATCCGGTTAAAAAAGGTTCTGCGGGCAAAGGCCGTCATTACGCTATTTGGCACGACCCGCACCCGAAACCTTCTTACCTCTTTGCACTGGTTGGCGGCGACCTTGGATCAATACATAAGAACTTCAAGACCATGTCAGGTCGCAAGGTGAAGCTCGGCATTTATGTTGAAAAGGGAAAAGAGCAAAGCGCGGATTACGCGATGGATTCTCTGGTTCGTTCCATGAAATGGGATGAAGAGGTTTTTGGCTGCGAATATGATTTGGATGTGTTCAATATCGTTGCAGTTTCTGATTTCAACATGGGTGCGATGGAAAATAAGGGCCTAAACATATTTAATGATAAATATGTTTTAGGAGATCCAGATACTGCAACAGACGATGATTATGCCAATATAGAGCGCATCATCGCACATGAATATTTCCATAACTGGACTGGCAACCGTATCACCTGTCGTGACTGGTTTCAGCTTTGTTTGAAAGAAGGCCTCACCGTTTATCGTGATCAAGAGTTTTCTTCAGATGAACGCTCACGCGCTGTAGAACGCATTTCAAATGTGCGTGGATTACGCTCAGCTCAATTTCCTGAAGATGCTGGCCCATTAGCACACCCTGTGCGGCCGGATAAATATCATGAGATCAATAATTTCTACACGGCAACTGTTTATCAAAAAGGCTCGGAACTTGTACGCATGATCGCAACTTTGTTGGGTGAGAAAAACTTCCGCAAAGGCATGGACCTGTATCTGAAACGCCACGATGGTGATGCCGCGACAATTGAACAATTCATCGTATGCTTTGAAAAAGCCGCAAAGACTGATCTTTCACAATTCATGCACTGGTATGAACAAGCAGGCACCCCCTTACTCAATGTTTCCTCTAAATATGACAAAGCTAAAGCTCAACTGCAGATGGAAATAGAACAATTTATTCCTGCAACGCCTGGCCAAAAACGCAAGGCCCCAGCGTTAATCCCGCAACAAATTGGTTTAATTGGCAGTGATGGTAAAGATATGTCTGACCTGAAAATATCAGGAGCCGAGGCTGCCAATGGTATTATTCGCCTTAACAAACGCAACCATAAATTGTTGTTTGAGAACGTCACGGAAAGACCCGTTGTTAGTTTAAATCGGAACTTCACAGCACCCATCGAAATTAATTACAGACAAAGCGATGCAGACCTTGCTTTCCTCGCAGCAAATGACAGTGACAATTTTGGGCGCTGGCAAGCCTATCAAACATATGCAACGCGCATTCTGATTGCAGCTACAAAATCCGCTCAAGCCGGTAAAAAAGTAATTATAGATGAACGCTTCATTGAAATCTCAAAAGAGATTTTGATGGATCAAACTCTGGAACCAGCGTTCCGAGCTTCGGTTCTTTCTATTCCAGGCACAGGTGAAATCACTCAAATAATTGGTAAGAATGTTAATCCAGATGCAATTGCGAAAGCTGTTCATGCCACCTGTTCTGCTATGGGTAAAGCGTTTGAAAATGCGCGTTCAGCTGCTCTCAAAACACTCTCTACGCAAGATGCGTTTAGCCCAGATGCAACATCGGCCGGCAAACGCAGTCTTACGTCTGTTATCATGAACTATGCTGTGATTTCAAAATCACCATCCGCCCTCAAAGAAATTGTAACACGCTATAAGAAGTCAGATAATATGACGGACCGTTACAACACGTTGCGTACCATCGTACATCACCATCCTGATAAGGCTGTGCGTGAACTTGTGTTAAACGATTTTTACAAGCGCTATAAAGACAATCATATCGTGCTTGATAAATGGTTTGGGGTTCAGGCATCACGCCCCGGTAGTGCAACAATTTCGACCGTAAAATCATTGATGCGGCATGATGATTTTACGTTCAATAATCCGAACCGCTTCCGAGCATTATTGGCTGTTTTCTCCATGGGCAACATTTCAGGCTTTAATGCAGCAAACGGTAAGGGCTACGACTTGGTAGCAAAATCAATTTCCAAACTTGATACCATTAACCCGCAAATTGCGGCACGCATGCTGACAGCTTTCCGCTCATATCGTTCACTAGAACCGGCGCGCCGTAAGCTTGCAGAAGCGGCTCTAAAGGAAATCGCCAAAAAACCAAATCTGTCGCGTGATGTGTCTGATATTCTAACCCGCATACTAGCGGGATAAATCTTTGCAAGCTTTAATAGGTAAATAAATCCTTAACAGGGCTAGACAAGTAGATTCCGCATGATTCAAAGTAGCACTGATTCGGTTGCATGGCGGCAAACTGAACCAGAAGATATTTTGAGGAGGCCTAAATGGCTCAAGCGGACGTGCAAAACAAGCATGCTCCAGACGGCTTGATTCAATTGAAGGGTGGTAGCACGGCAAATATTGTCGCCGGCTACGCCCAACAATTAAGCCATCCAACCTATGAGCGCATGCTGCGCTCAGAAGGTTATTTGCGCCGAATGGTTCCCTTTTTGATTGTCATGTTTTTGGTAATTGCCGGAATAGCACGTTGGGCATCACTACACTCGCAAGCTGAATATTTACGCAATCAAGTAAATGCTGAAATCCATTTTATTGCTGAATTAATTGAAACAAAACTTTCTCAAAAAATAAATGCACTTGACCCCACAATTGCAAAAATGGAATTGCAAAACATTCTGTCAGATTCCATGCCAGCAAAGTATCTTGCATATGGCAGAAATATTCTTATCTCAGATCGTTATGGGAGAATTATCGCCACACTCCCAAACAAACCAGAATTACATAACAAGCAATTAGATGATCATGTTGATGACATCATGATGCTCAAAACCTTTGGCAAGGAAGCCCGAGATGAAACAGTTCATCTTGTTAATGGCGAAGAAGCTATTGCCGCCCATCGTCTGTTGCCTGCACCATATGGCGGTGTGACGATCCTGCAATCTGAAAAATTGACGTTTGAAGCATGGAAACAAACTGTTTCGCTCAATGTGACTTTGTTTGTAGGCACTTCATCAATTCTTTTGGTCATTCTGTATGCATATTTTTCACAAAGCGCGCGCGCCAAAGAAGCCGACATTATATACCGTGAAGTACAAAGCAGGTTTGATACAGCGCTCATGCGCGGCGGTTGTGGCTTATGGGATTGGAACTTAGTACGCGGCCAAT
>CAZXZQ010000153.1:0-6969 GCA_964645215.1 uncultured Rhizobiaceae bacterium
CGGTAGATACAGTAAGCAGACGTCAATACGTTTTACAATTTAAAAACCTTGAAACAGGTGAGATCTATCCTGATAAAATTGAAAATACTACCGGAGGTTCCACATGGGCAAATGATAATAAAACCGTTTTTTACACCAAAAAAGACCCTGTAACATTACGTAGCGAACGAATTTTTAAACATGTTTTAGGTACAGATCCATCTGCAGATGTTGAGGTATACTATGAAAAAGACGATACGTTTGGTACATATGTATATAAAACAAAATCTAAAAAATACATAGTTGTTGGATCTAGCAGTACATTAACGACAGAATATCAAGTGTTAAGTGCAGATAATCCAAATGAAAATTTACGAATAATTCAACCTAGGGTCAGAGCGTTAGAATATCATATTTCACATTATGGAAATCTTCGAAATAAGGTTTCAAACCTTTCATAATATCAATTGCGTCTTCAACGGATGGTTCTTTAACATCGATCTTTTGGAAGCGGCGGACAAGCGCACGGTCTTTTTCGAAAAACTGTCGATACTCTTTATACGTAGTCGAGCCAATGCAACGGATTGTGCCAGAGGAGAGGGCAGGTTTAAGCAAGTTGGATGCATCCATTGCACCGCCTGAAGTAGCACCTGCACCAATGACCGTATGAATTTCATCGATGAACATGATTGCGCCATCGGTTTCTTCTATTTCTTTTACGACTTGTTTGAGACGTTCTTCGAAATCACCACGGTACCGGGTGCCAGCAAGCAAGGTGCCCATATCCAGGCTGTAGATTGTGCAATCGTTGAGTACTTCAGGAACTTCGCCATCTACAATGCGTTTTGCAAGACCTTCAGCAATCGCAGTTTTGCCAACACCTGGGTCGCCTACATAAAGCGGGTTATTTTTAGAGCGGCGACATAAGACTTGTATGGTTCTGTTCACCTCTTCTTCACGGCCAATGAGCGGGTCAATGCGTTTTGCTCTCGCCTTGTCGTTTAGGTTTATACAGTAATTTGCAAGTGCATCGCCTTTTTGCGGACCTTCTTCTTCGGCCATTGCGGTTTGCTCATCTTCCAGTCCTCGCACGGGCCTTGGTTGCGATGCACCAGCACGTTTTGCGATGCCGTGAGAAATAAAGTTGACTGCGTCGTAGCGCGTCATTTCTTGTTCTTGAAGGAAGTATGCTGCGTGGCTCTCGCGTTCAGCAAAGATTGCAACCAGCACATTTGCACCGGTAACTTCTTCTTTGCCAGAGGATTGCACGTGAATTACTGCGCGCTGAATAACGCGTTGGAAACCGGTCGTGGGTTTGGAGTCTTCATCATATCCTGTGACCAGATTAGAAAGTTCTGTATCGATATAGTCTATCAGATTGCTACGCAATTGCTTTGTATCTACGTCACAAGCATCCATAACGGCTGCGGCATCTTCATCATCTAACAAAGCAAGAAGCAAATGCTCAAGCGTGGCATACTCTTGCGCACGTTCGTTTGCATAGATCAAAGCTTGATGCAGGGATTTTTCTAAACTGTCCGTAAATGATGGCAAGGTAAATTCCGTTCCGTTATTTCTTTTCCATAATACACTGTAAGGGATGTTGGTACTTTTGCGCAAAATCCATCACTTGTGTAACTTTTGTTTCTGCGACCTCAAATGTGAAGACGCCACATTCGCCAACACCATTGGTATGAACATGAAGCATAATTTGCGTGGCTTGCTCTGGCGACTTTGAAAAAATGGTCTGCAACACGTGGGTTACAAACTCCATTGGTGTAAAATCGTCATTTAAAAGCAATACACGATAAAGGTTAGGCTTCTTGACGACCGGCTTTGCTTTTACCGAAACGCCAAGATCGTTATCATTATCCTGATCTTTTTTATTGCCTTGCATTCGTATGTTCATTGTCTCAATTCTGTATGCGGGTCTTGTTTGTGGTCGTGTATTTAAAGTTGAACTGCGCCCAAATTCAAAGTCTTCTCTATCTATGGAATATAATACGCTCCTGAAAAGTCGCAATAGGTATAAGGTCAACGCGGTTAAATTAATTCTGATTGGCCAATCACGCCCCGGTTCACACTTATAAGATTAAAATTTGAAATAAAATTGCAATCTCTTCTTCATCATAAACTGTTTGGTAACCAAGCACGTGTAGTTTGAGTTTCAAGTTTGCTGGAAATGTTCTCCAGCTTGAGTTCAAAGTATACCCTTCAGCTGGAGGGATCACGACGGGGAAAAGGTTTTGCGTACCCTATCTACTTTCAGGCTCCGCCTTGTGGCGGTAGCTGTTGTTTCACTTATTGTGTTTATTGCTGGGAATCCTGCGGGCAATGTGGTTCATGCGAACCCTAAATATGCCGGTATTGTGATTGATGCCAAAACGGGTAAGACACTTTATTCAAGCAGTGCAGATCGTTTGCGTTATCCTGCGTCTCTGACCAAGATGATGACAATGTATATGATGTTTGATGCATTAGAGCGCGGCAAGCTTAAGAAAAGTACCCGCATTCGCATGTCAAAATTTGCAGCTTCTAAACCGCCTTCAAAATTAGGCATTAGAGCAGGGGGCTCCATTAAAGCTGAGCATGCTATTTTGGCACTTGCAACAAAATCTGCAAATGATGTGGCAGCAGCAGTTGCAGAACATCTTGGTGGCAGTGAAGCAAATTTTGGTCGCATGATGACTCGCAAAGCGCGACAACTTGGTATGTCAAAAACAACGTTTAGAAATGCATCTGGTTTAACAGCAAAAGGCCAATTGACTACGGCTCGTGACATGGCGAAACTAGGCGTTGCTCTTCGCGAGCATTTTCCTCAATATTATCGTTATTTTTCAACAACTAACTTTAAGTACGGCAAAGCTAGGTATCGCAATCATAACCGTCTGCTAGGTCGTGTTAAAGGTGTTGATGGTATTAAGACAGGTTACACAAGAGCATCCGGCTTTAACCTTGTATCTTCTGTGCAAACAGGTGGCCGTTCTATTGTTGCAGTTGTTATGGGTGGTAAATCAGGCAAAAGCCGTAACGCTCAAATGCAGAAGCTGATTTCTAGATATTTAGGAAAAGCATCTCGCGGGAATAAACGTTTGCTGATTGCTGCAAGATCTCCATCGTCAAATGCAGCAGTGTTTGCTGCATTGCCAAAGCGCGGTCCGGTTCCAGATTTTCGTCCGGTTACGGTTGCAAGTTCTACAGAAACAAAGCGTACACTTGATGTGAATAAACCTATCACTGTGGCCGCAGCAAACTCTGGTTCGAAGAGCTTCTCATTAGCAAAAATTGAAGAACGCCTTAATCAAGATGAGGTGAAGCCTGCTGTTGATACAATTACCACCGCTTCAACTGCAAAACCATCTGGTTGGGTTATTCAGGTCGGAGCGAGTGGCTCTAAAAAAGAAGCACTTGCTTTGCTTGAAAAGGTTCGCAGTAAAGTTGGTGTAATCTTGAGAGACAAAAAGACATATACTGAGACAGTGGCTAAGGGCAATACAACACTTCACCGTGCTCGGTTCGTGGGGTTTGTTAGCAAGAAAGATGCGAGAAATACCTGTAAGGCGCTTAAGCGTAAGAAACTTGCCTGTTTGGCATTGAATACATAAGGGCGAAATGCTGGGTAAGTAATTGTAAAATTTGGAAGGATTGGGGATATGAGTAGTAGCGTTATCCAAAATCGATCAAATAAAAATATCCTTGCGATGATATATAAGAGCGTATCTCAATCATCATCGCGCGAACGGACTGAAAATTCAAAATGGGTCTATGGCCATGATGTTATGCGCCCGCGCTCACGCAAAAGTGCGACCCAGCTTGTAAGTTTATTACTGGGTCATGGTGCCAGAGCGAAGCGTGCTATCAACCCTTATTCAAAAACAAAATTGAATGTAATAAGCCCATCCGGCAAAAAGGCGATCCGTATTCAGTTTGGCTAGCCCTTGTTGACAAACTGCTTTCACCAAACTGTGTGTTTGTAATTTCAAAATTCTACCTTAGGCTTGATAGATCAACTAAGGTGGATTCTATGAAATTATTTCGAAATGCATTTATTTTATTCCTGATAAGTACATCATTTGTTTTTGCTCAAGAGACCAAAGCAGAAAACAACGACAGTGCTGTTCCTGAAGTTTCTGAGAGCCAACCCGACCTTGAAAAAACGCCAGAAGCAGATCAAGAAGAAACAGCTCAAATTCAACCTGATGACAATGCGCCCATGACACTGGAAGTTATGACTGCAATTGTAAAAAGGCTTGATCCAAACGCTAACATTATAGGAAATGGTAGAGCTATGGTTTTAAAAATTGCGGATGTTGAAGTTACGATCATTGCTGACCCTATAAACAATAGAATGAGGGCGTTTTCTCCGGTAACTTCACTTGATGGGGTTGATAGCCAAAAACTTTACCGCATGCTGCAAGCCAATTTTGATAGTGCTTTAGATGCGCGCTATTCAATTGCCAAAGAGCATGTTCTAAGCGCATTTATTCACCCATTCGCAGAGCTTAAACGCACGCAATTTATTGAAGGTGTCGGACAGGTTGTTAATCTCGTGAAAACTTACGGCACGGCTTACACATCTGGTGCGATGACCTTTGGCGGTGGCGATAGTCGTCAATTACATCGCAAGCTTATTGATGATCTGCTTAAGAAAGGCGATACGATTTAAGCAAGCGCTGCGGCCAGCTTTTCTCCGTTTGCTTTAATCTCATCCATGTCTCCCATGACGCCAGGAGGCCCCATTTTAACGCCTTCATGGCGCGGGATTACATGAACGTGGTAATGGAAAACAATTTGCCCACCAGCATCTTCATTAAATTGTTGAACAGTAATCCCGTCCGCGCCAAAAGCTTTCATGCCAGCTTGCGCTATTTTTTGAGCAGTTGATACGACGCGGCTAAGCGTTTCAGGCGTTGCATCCAGCAGATTGCGGCAGGGTTCTTTAGGAATGACAAGGCAATGACCTGGGCCCCGTGGCATAATATCCATAAAGGCATATGTATGATCATCCTCATAGACTTTGAATGATGGCATTTCACCACGCAGGATTTTTGCGAATATGTTGTTGTCATCGTATTGAGGTGTCGTCATTTTGCTTCAATGTCCTTCTTAAATGGTGCGTGTTCAGCAAGCATTTCATTATGTCTATCAACTTCGCGTCTCTCATGCACGAGGTAATCTGCCACCGCATTACGCAAGCCTGCATGGGTTATCCAATGGGCCGAGCGTGTTGTAACAGGCACATAACCACGCGCTAGCTTGTGAGCGCCTTGGGCGCCAGCTTCAACACGTTTTAGTTTGTGTGCAATAGCGTAATCAATCGCCTGATAATAACACACCTCGAAATGCAAGCATGGATGATCTTCAAGGCAGCCCCAATGGCGGCCATACAAACATTCGTCGCCTATGAAATTTAAAGCACCGGCAATATATTCGCCGTCACGTTTTGCCATCATCAATAAAGTTTCGTTTGGCATGGCTTTGCCGATCATTGAAAAGAACTCACGGGTGAGGTAGGGCGTTCCCCATTTTCGTTCCCCTGTATCCATGTAAAACGCGAAAAAACGGTCCCATGTTCGCTCGGAAATTTCGTCACCCTTTAGAAGGTCAATTTCAATGCCATTTTCTTTTAAGGCAACGCGGCGCTCTTTCTTGATGTTTTTGCGTTTACGTGAGGAGAGGGAGGCAAGAAAATCATCAAAACTTTCATAGTCATGATTTACCCAGTGAAACTGTTGATCTGTACGTTGAAGGTATTCTGCATCCTTCGCCATTTCCCATGCATCGGCTTCCATAAACGTAATATGCACTGAGGACACTTCCATGCGTTCGCAAAGTTGTTTTAAAGCTTGTATGAGGGCAGAAATACGTGCTTCAGCATTGGCGCATTCAGGTACGAGAAAGCGTGGGCCAGTGGCCGGGGTAAAGGGAACAGAGCACTGAAGCTTTGGATAATACTCACCACCGGCGCGCATAAATGCATCCGCCCAGCCATAATCAAATACATATTCGCCTTGACTGTGGTTTTTGAGGTAGCAGGGCACTGCTCCCAGAAGTTCTCCAGTATCCATCTCTAACAATAGATGCTGCCCGAGCCATCCGGTCTCTGCCGTTGCTGAGCCTGACTTTTCCAAGCACAACAAGAACTCATGACGCAAAAATGGATTAAGCGGTTTACCTGCAAGTAGACCATTCCATTTTTCTGCAGAAACATCTTCCAGCGTGTTGATAATACGAACTTGATATGTGTCAGTCATAGTCTAGAAATGGTGCTCATGCTGATAGTTCAAGGTCTGAACCCTTCAAATGTCGGCTGATCTGCAAATTTATCGCTGAAAGCGTGATCTTCCTTGCTTTTTACAGTCCATGAAATGACCGGGCGACCCGTATTCTTGAATTCTCTCACAAATTTGGTGTCCAGATTTTTAAGTTCATATGAAATAAAATCTACATTACATGCTGTCGCAATTTCCATGTGCTGGTCGTAAGCGCTGTCATCTTTGTAGGCAGTTAAACCAAGCGGCAGGTGAGGGACAATATTATGCGCATCTTTGACTAAGTGATGGTTGAAGGACATAAGTGCTGCATTACCATTATATCTTGATAAAACATCCGATACTGCTTTCACAAACCCTTCATCCTTGGTTTCATCATCATGGCCTTTAAGTTCTAAAACAACGCTGACTTTGCCCGCAACTAAATCAAAAAAGGCTTCGAGGGTTGGGATTCTATCTTCCGTACCCATTATGCTGATTTGTTGTAATTCTTTGGCTGTGCGTTCGCGTACAGATCCGGTTTCTGCGGTTAAGCGGTCTAAGGTTAAATCATGAAACACCATCGGCACGCCATCACTTGAGATGTGTAAGTCGATCTCGATGTTGTACTTATTATCAACAGCAGCTTTTGCGGCACCTAATGTGTTTTCGTAAATACCCGCTTTTGCAACATGCAAGCCACGATGCGCGATAGGGCGGGCTTTAATCCACTCAATAT
>CAZXZQ010000154.1:0-6951 GCA_964645215.1 uncultured Rhizobiaceae bacterium
CTTCTAAGACTATTTGGAGTGAGCACATGAAATACATATTGTTAGTAATCTTCTTTTTGTTTTCGCACGTTGGAATTACGCTTGCGGGTGACAAGATTTCTCCACTTGTTGATACAGCTTGGCTTAAACAAAACCTGAATGCTGATGGCCAGGTGATGTTGGATGTGCGGCCAAAAAAAACGTATTCCAAAGGGCATATAAAAGGTGCTGTGAGTGCGCCTTATGGCAAGGGATGGCGCAAAACAATTGACGGTGTGATTGGAATGTTGCCGCCTGAAGATGAGATTGTTGCGCATATTCGTAGTTTTGGTGTGGATAATAATGAACGAGTTATTATCTTGCCACATGGCAATAGCTCAACTGATTTTGGTGCTGCAACGCGTATTTACTGGACATTTAAAGTGCTCGGTCATGATAAGGTTTCCATTCTGGATGGTGGGTATAAAGCATGGAAAGCCAGCGGTGGTGAATTGTCACTTGATCCGATTTTAGTTTCACAAGGCCAGTTTGTTGCAAAGTTTCAACCTGAGCTGTTAGCAAGTGAGCGCCAAGTTACCACTGCCATTGGACAAAATGTAGAATTGGTGGACGCTAGGCCGCTTAGTCAGTTTGTAGGCAAATCTAAAAGCCCGGTTGTTAAGCGGGCAGGTACAATACCAACCGCTGCAAACCTTCAACAATCAAAACTATATGACGCTAAGAATGCATCATTTGCTGATGCTTCCACGTTAGCAACTTTGTCTCAAAGTATAGGTCTTAGAGGAGAAAATGCATCTATCGCATTTTGTAATACGGGGCATTGGGCTTCTATTGCTTGGTTTGCCATGAGCGAAATTCAGGGCAGGGCCAATGTTTCGCTTTATGATGGTTCTATGACTGAATGGACGCTTGACGATAAAAATCAGGTGCAAAAGGCTGAATAGATTTATTCGCCGCCGATTTTTAAACCAGGTGCAACCATACCAATGCGTGGTGAATTGCCAACATGTGGCATTTGGTCAATTTCCTCAGCAAGTTTGGTGGCATTTTGCATTCTATTTTGCTCAGCATATTCACGCGCTTTGCTTGGCGGTAGGGCTTTTGAGAAATAGAAACCTTGTACAAGATCAATGTCATACTCTGTTTTAAGCAGATCAAACTGTTCTTGGGTTTCAACCCCCTCAACAACAACTTTCAGGTCAAGCGCACGGCCAAGTGCCGTAATGCCTTTTAGAAGCGTTCTTGAACGCTCACTATGAACAAAATCATCAACAAATGCTTTGTCGATTTTGAGCTTGTTGAGTGGTAATTTATGCAAATAACTCAAGCTAGAATAACCTGTACCAAAGTCATCTAGAGAAATGCTAACACCCATGTCACTTAATGATTCAAGTACCATAATAGCATGCGTCATATCATTAAGAACGGCAGTTTCTGTGACTTCAATCTCAAGTCTTTCTGGTGCTAGGCCTGTCTCCTGTAATGCATAGGAAACAGCATCTGTAACCGAGCTTACTTGGAATTGAACTGCGGATAAATTAACCGCAACGTTAACGCCCTTTGGCCATGTTTTACATTGTCTACATGCTTCGATAAGTGTCCATTCGCCAATTTCTCTGATCAGGCCAAGGTCTTCAGCGATTGGAATAAATTCTGCAGGAGAAACAAACTCTTCTTTATTGCGTCTCCATCTTGTAAGCGCTTCAAATACTTGCGTTTTTCCGCTGTTAATGTTCACAAGTGGCTGAAAGTGTAGCTCAAACGCCTCTTGCTTAACGGCTTTTGCAAGATCAGTCTCAATTTGAACACGGCGTGATAAAGTTTCTTCTAGCTCTTTCGAGAAGTAGCGGTATGTATTTTTACCGTCGTCTTTTGCTTCATAGAGCGCAAGGTCTGCAACTTTTAAAAGACGCTCTAACGAGATGCTGTCTTTCGGGAATTGTGCAATACCTACGCTGGCGCCAAAACGTATTTTTTGGTTGTTGAAGAAAAGGTCTGAAGGGATTTCTTGAATAATTGTTTTAGCAAGTTCATCAATACTAATTTTGCACTTGCTAGAGTTAATCAAGATGACGAATTCATCTCCACCATACCGTGCTGCGAGTGCTTCGGGTGGTAGAATGTTTTTAATGCGCTCAGCAACAGAGGTCAGAATAAAGTCACCCGCTTCATGCCCCATTGTATCATTTACACGCTTAAAATCATCAAGATCTAAGAAGAGGATAGCGCCTGTTTCATTCTCTGTGAGATTATCAAGCGTCATTTTAGCCTGGTGAAGGAAGAAACTTCTGTTTGAAAGACCTGTCAGTTCATCAAATTTGGCAAGTTGATTAATTCGAGTCTGATATTGAATGCGCTGCGTTACATCTTCGATCACGAGCACGCAACCGCCTTCTTCACGCAATTTGATGGACAATTCTACATATTGAGTTGGCGATAGTTTAAATACTCTGTCCGTGGTGTCACGTTTTAGGCGTCTGCGCAGAGTAGACTCCAAAATACGCACGCGATTGTAAAGAGGGCGCTTATCTTCCATCAACTGAGAAATCTCATAAAGCGTTTTACCGTAACAGTTTATGTAGCTGTTGAGATCAAGGATGTTCTTAGCGGTTTCATTAATAACACGCAGACGCATATCAGCATCAAACATAACAAGTCCGTGTGACATACTTTCAAGAGCTGCGTTTAGTTGCGAGCCAAAAGCCTCTTTTTCGAGGGATTCTTCTTTAATATTTGAGAATAGATCATGCATCCTTTTTGCAATATCGCGTAAGCTTGAGAAAAGCGGTATCAAGAAGGCACATAATATCATGCCGCGATAATCTGCATATGTAAGAAATCCAGCAACGAGCGGTATTGCGGAAGCGAAGAGCTGATAGCTGAAATTTTTACCGGTGGAGAAGTTTCTGCAAACGATGTTAAAAATGTTGCCCATCGTTACAGCGACAGCAAGCAAATGAAGAAAGACATCAGCGCTCAACAAAAATGACAGAAATGCCCAGCACCCCATGAAGAACATAAAGCCTACGGATAGAATGTTGTACTGCCTTTGCCATTCACTATAATCACTGCGTTCTTGATTCAGTAATTGTTTATGCCAGCGAATGTTAGAAATTTCCGCAAGCATAATAGATACCATCATCAAAGATGTGATCAGAAAACCCCATTGCCCGGTCAGTACAAATGATAGCAAAGATGCTGCTGCAGCACTCACTCTACCAAAAAAATAGGCAGTATGGTCTTTGTAATGCCGAAGCGATTCATCTTGTATTAATTCGGTGATTTTTTCGTCAACAGTAACCGACACTTTTATTCCCCAAAATATCTAAGTGATTCAACTCTAGGGTCTAAAAATTTCTATATCGTTTATTTTTTTAAAATTTTAAAAACAAAATGGGTTTTCTGGGTATTCTTTTGGCTTGCCTTCCAGCGCTAATTCGGGGTCCGCTGCGGCATTGGCTGCAGATGCCCGCATTGGCACTGATGATGATACCGTTTTTTTCAATTGGTTTTCGCGGTAAACCATTATAATTCCACCAGAAAGAATAAGTGTTATGCCAATCCAAGTTTGTATGTTAGGCCAATCCCCCCAAATAACAACGCCCCAAAGAACGGCCATGGGCAGGGCTATATATTCAAAGGGCGCAACATAGGTTGCCTCTACATTTGAGTACACATTAGAAGACGCTAAGGCGAGGTTCAATAAAATACATGCACCAATGAATAATAAACCCAATTGCGACCACGTTGGTGTTTGCCATCCACGTAATAGGAAAGACCATATTTCGCCCTCTGGTATGGTGGGGTTTATTATAAAAATAAAGAGCATGCCGAAAACACCTACTAGAAGGTAGATAATGTTTTGAACGCAAACCATTGCGACAAGCTCTGCTTCGCCACGAATGTAGCGTGTGATTAATTGGAAAAATGCATAAGAAAATGCAGAGAGAATTGGCATTAGATAGGCAATTTGAAAGTTGGCAGTTCCTGGTTGAACAATGATAAGAACGCCAATCATGCCTGTGATGACGGCAAAACCTCTATATATGCCAAGTTTTTCTCCCAATAATGGAATTGAAAGAAGGGAGATTATCAAGGGTGCCGTAAAGAAGATTGCCGTTGTTTCCGCAAGGGAGAGCGTTGCTAGGGGTAAAAAGAAAAATAACATGGCTCCGACAAGACACATGCCACGAATACATAGCGCGAATATAGTTTTCAGATTTAAACGTAATAGTGAGGCGATGGCTCCAGGTATTAAAAGTGCCATGGCGGTGCTAAAAACTGAGCGCAACCCCATAATTTCAAAAATGGATAGCGAAGTAGACATGAATTTGATGAATGCATCATTTAATGGAATGAGCATCATGCCGATAATAAAGTAACACACTGCCACATTAGGGCGAGCTAAAAACTCCAGTAAGCTTGTTTTTTGGGTGTTCTCCATATTGTCAATGTCTGCTTCTGAGAGGAAATGGCAATCAATGCTTGCGCCATACAAGGTCGGCTTTGAATAATTTTGTGATTTCTGTTTGAGCTTTATGTTTTTATAAGCATCAGAAATATAATATGAAATTCTGAAATTATTGCTGATAACACGCAAGTGTTTAAAATTTTAGTGTTTCTCTTAGCCCAAATTCAAAACTTCTTTGCGATAGATTGAGCCGTTAGTGAAAATTCATCTTGGAAGATAGGCAATGTTTCCTCGATGACCAAATACAGGGGCTTAAATTGGCTTTACGAATTATCAACGGCACCAATGGTGACGATGTATTACGCGGTAGAAATAGCTCGCGATCAACCAATCCTGACATATTAAATGGCTTTGCTGGCGATGATCAGCTTGATGGTCTTAGAGGTGATGATACGCTTAACGGTGGCGATGGAAACGACATTCTTATCGGTGGTGATGGCAATGACGAGCTAAATGGTGACGCGGGCAATGACACGCTTGATGGTTCACGCGGCGAAGATATTCTGCGCGGTGGCGATGGCGATGATCTTTTGATTGCTGGTTTTGACCTTGGAAACGGTGACGTTTTTGATGGCGGCGCTGGAAATGATACTCATCAGGTTCGAGGCAGTGAAGTAGATCGTTTTGCCTTTGATATCGATCTCAGTGATGAAACAGTGATTGATCAGTACGGCAATGAATTTATTTCAATTGAAAATCTAATTGGTGGCGATAATAACGACACTTTTGGTGGGAATGAAGAAGCCAACGTGCTTGATGGCTCAGCTGGCGATGATAAGCTTGAAGGCCGCGGCGGCGACGATGAACTAATCGGTGGTGCTGGTAATGACCAATTATTTGGTGGTGATGGTAACGATTTTCTCTTCGGCGGTGAAGGTAACGACACGCTTGAGGGTGGCGCAGGTGATGATACGATTAACGGCGGTGCCGGAGAAGATATTGTCCGCGGTGGTGCAGGTGACGACACCATCATCATCAGCCTAGATGCTAACTCACGTGATATTATTGATGGCGGCGAGGGTAATGATACATTTATTCTTGAAACTGAAGATGGTGATGTTGCAGATTTTGTACTTAACATTGACCTTGAGCAGGGTGTTTCAACGGATTCATCTGGCAATCAGTTCGTTTCAATAGAAAATTTCATAACTGGGAATGCTGATGATAGCCTTATTGGTGATGAGCAGAACAACCTTCTTGATGGCGCTGGTGGTGATGACCAAATCGAGGGCCGTGAAGGTGATGATGAACTCTTCGGGCGCAGTGGAAATGACACAATTCTTGGTGAAGAAGGTAGTGACATCATAAATGGTGGTACTGGCGATGATGTTATAAATGGCGGTTCTGGTAATGATCGCTTAAATGGCCGGTCAGGCGAAGATAATATTGTAGGTGGTTCTGGCGATGACTTTATAACTGGCGGCTTCAGAAGTGATACAATCTCCGGTGGTTCTGGTAACGATGACATTCGTGGTGACAGTGGCAATGATGTTATTATCGGTGGTGCTGGTGATGATAATGTAAGCGGCGGCACCGGTAATGATGAAATTCGAGGCTCCCGAGGCGATGATCGTATCGATGGTGATGGCGGCGATGATTTGCTAACTGGCGGTCGTGGCGATGATTACATTCTCGCTGGGACAGGCAATGATTTTGTATTTGGTGGTGCTGATAATGACTATTTACGCGGCGAAGATGGCGCAGACCAAATTGAAGGTGGCAATGGTGACGACAGTCTCTACGGTGACAATGGCAATGACACGCTGGAAGGTGGAGACGGAAATGACTCCATTAATGGCGGCAATGGTCTAGATATTATCTTTGGTGATGCTGGCAATGACCGTATCAATGGCGCTTCAGGTAATGATGAAATTAATGGTGGCGCAGGTGAAGACTATATTCGCGGTGGCACAGGCAATGATGTTGTAGATGCTGGTGATGATAATGACACCATACTAGGTGATGGCGGCAATGATAATCTAAGCGGTGGTGCAGGTGATGACCGTGTTGATGGTGGCTCTGGGCATGACGAACTTTTTGGCGGCCTTGGTTTAGACCACTTAACTGGGGGTACAGGCCATGACGCATTATTTGGTGGTGATGCTGCAGATATTCTACAAGGCCAAGGCGGCAATGACAGACTATTTGGTGAAGCAGGCGATGACCGTATTGAAGGCAGTTCCGGCCATGATGAAATTTCAGGTGGTGCAGGGAATGACATCTTAAGTGGCGGTACAGGCTCTGATGTTTACTTTTATGTGTTTGAAGATTTGTTTGATGGTCTTAACACCTTTACAGACACAATTCGCGACTTCTCAAATGCTGATGCGCTCGACTTCACAGCACTTGATTTAAATGATGCGAGTGATGTAACCGCCCAAGCTAATGGTAATGATGTACTTATCTCTGTAAATCTTGATGGATCAGTTTACGAGGTTGCAAACCTACTTGGTGCTGCTGATCTTGATATTGTTGAAGCTGATATTTCAAGCCTACTAATT
>CAZXZQ010000155.1:0-6931 GCA_964645215.1 uncultured Rhizobiaceae bacterium
TCATGCGTGATAACAGATGCAACAAGACTGCCCTGCCCTCGATTAGCGAGTTCAATAGCATGATCTATGTCATTATAAGGCATGACAGTTGATACAGGCCCAAAAGCTTCAACATTATGGATGTTTGATGCCGTATCTGGCGATGAACAATGGAAGAGCATTGGTGGAACGAATGCACCTTTACTAGGATCAGCTCCCTGAACATCAAAATTATCAGGATCCCCAAAGACCCTTTCAGCTTCTTTACCAATCATCTCAGCTTTTTCTAGCACATCACGTTTTTGATCATAGGAAACCAATGCACCCATGCCTGTAGTTTCTGCAGAGGGATTGCCAATTACTGTTTTAGCAAGGCATGATTTGAGTGCTTCTAGCACAGCATCTATCTGAGACTCAGGCGCAAACACACGGCGAATTGCTGTACATTTTTGCCCAGCTTTTGTGGTCATTTCGCGTGTTACCTCCTTAACAAAGAGGTCAAACTCTGGTGTATCGGGTGTCACGTCAGGCCCGAGAATTGAAGCGTTTAAACTATCTTGCTCAGCGATGAAGCGAATGGAATTACTCAAGATATGTTCTTGGGAGCGAAGCTTAAACGCAGTCTCTGCGGAACCGGTGAAACTAACAACATCTTGGGATGTCAATTTGCTCAACATGTTACCAATGCTGCCTGATACAAGCTGCAACGCACCTGCTGGAAGTAATTTACTGTCCATCATGATTTTTACGCAAAGCTCTGTAACGTAGCAACTAGCAGTAGCTGGTTTTACAATAGAGGGAACACCAGCAAGCAAGGTAGGCGCTAGCTTTTCCAGCATACCCCAAACAGGAAAATTAAAGGCATTTATATGAACCGCAACGCCTTTAAGCGATGTACAAACATGCTGCCCTAGAAACGAACCGTTACGTGATAATTGCTCGACATCACCGTCTAAAAAGACCTTGGCATCTGGCATCTCGCGGCGGCCTTTAGAAGCAAATACCATCATAGTACCAATGCCACCATCAATATCGATCAAATGATCTTTTTGAGTGGCACCTGTTGCAAATGAAATATCATAGAGCTTTTGCTTGTGTTCACTCAAATGCAGCGCCAGCGCCTTAATCATTTTTGCGCGCTCATGAAACGTCATAGCTTGCAATGCAGCGCTGCCTATCGTACGGCCATAATCCAACATCCCATCAACATCGAGATTACTGTTACCGGCCCTTGCAATCACATCGCCTGTAACGGCTGATTTAATCTCACGAGCCTCAGCATCACAACTAATCCATTCGCCAGCTGCATAACTCTTGATGTTTTGTATGGTCATAATAGTTCCTTTGAATAACCATTTAGAAAAATATGATTAGTTAATGTCAATGTTGTCAAAGAATTTGAAAGAGAACAAAGATAAATTTAATTATAAAATGGATTATTGAAAACTGTCCAGAAAAATGTTACATTATTTTTAATATACGATAATATTGTAACATAAAATCCGGAGTACTCAAATTGAATGCATATATTCTCGATGCTGTCCGCACACCAATCGGGCGTTATGGAGGCGCGTTATCAACCGTAAGAACCGATGATCTTGCGGCACTTCCCATTGCTGAACTTATAGAACGCAACTCACATATAGATTGGTCAGCAATTGATGATGTCATTTTTGGGGATGCCAACCAAGCAGGAGAAGATAATCGCAACGTTGCACGCATGGCTGCATTATTAGCGGGCTTACCTGATACAGTGCCTGGAACGACAATCAATCGCCTTTGCGCTTCTGGGATGGACGCTGTTGGCATGGCTTCGCGTGGCATTAAGTCCGGTGATTATAAAATGGCAATTGCAGGTGGTGTGGAGAGTATGAGCCGAGCGCCATTTGTTATGCCAAAGGCAGAGACTGCATTTTCTCGTGCGAATACGGTTTTCGATACAACAATAGGTTGGCGGTTTGTAAATAAGCGCATGAAGCTGGAGTTCGGAATAGATTCCATGCCAGAAACTGCTGATAATGTTGCGCAAGACTACAATATTTCTCGTGAAGACCAAGATGCTTTTGCCGCAAGATCACAAGCGCGGTATTTAGCTGCGCATGAAGCTGGATTATTCTCAGATGAATTAATGCGTGTAACACTCCAGCAACGCAAAGGTGACCCAATCATCTTTGATACCGACGAACACCCACGCCCCGGAACTAAAGTAGAAAAACTCGCAACACTAAAAGGCATTAATGGTGCAGATAAATCAGTGACTGCAGGTAATGCTTCCGGTGTAAACGATGGTGCAGCAGCTTTATTGCTTGGCGATGAAGCCATGGCAAAAAATCATGCACCACTCGCGCGAATTGTCGGCATGGCGGCGGCAGGCGTTCCACCACGCATTATGGGTATTGGTCCAGTTCCAGCAACTCGAAAAGTATTAGAACGTGCTGGTCTCAGCATCGATCAGATGGATGTGATTGAGCTTAACGAGGCTTTTGCCAGCCAAGGCATAGCAACACTGCGTGAACTCGGCCTGCCGGATGACGCTGAACACGTCAATCCGAATGGTGGAGCAATTGCACTTGGACACCCACTTGGCATGTCAGGCGCCCGACTTGTGATGGCAGCAGCCTATCAATTGAAACGCACTGATGGACAATACGCTCTGTGCACAATGTGCGTTGGCGTTGGCCAAGGCGTAGCACTGATCTTAGAGCGAACTTGAGGAACATATCATGTATGCACAAATGGTAAAATCAACAGGTAAAAAAGTACAGTCTCTTGATGAGTTAGAACCCAAAGAGCGTGAATTTCAAGAACGTATAAATCGCGGTGAAAAGATTGAGCCTAAGGATTGGATGCCTGATGACTATCGGAAAAACCTGATACGTCAGATCGGGCAACATGCGCATTCTGAGATCGTTGGACAATTACCAGAAGGCAATTGGATCACCCGCGCACCTACCTTGGAACGCAAAGCTAATTTGTTAGCCAAAGTACAAGACGAAGCAGGGCATGGACTTTATCTTTACTGTGCAGCAGAAACATTGGGAATCTCACGCGATGAGATGTTTGAAATGCTTCACAAAGGCAAGATGAAGTATTCATCCATCTTCAATTATCCAACTTTGACATGGGCAGATATGGGGGCCGTTGGATGGTTGGTTGATGGTGCCGCAATTATGAACCAAGTACCGCTCCAGCGAACGTCTTATGGCCCATACGCGCGCGCGATGGTTCGTATCTGCAAAGAGGAAAGTTTTCACCAACGTCAGGGTTATCACATCATGATGCAGATGGCGAAAGAAGGAAATGAAGACCAAAAGCGAATGGCACAAGACGCTCTCAACCGCTTTTGGTACCCGGCTTTGATGATGTTCGGACCATCGGACAAAGATAGCATACACTCAGCACAATCCATGGCATGGAAAATTAAAATGAACTCCAATGACGAGTTGCGTCAGAAATTTGTCGATGAAACTGTCCCACAAGCAGAGTATCTGGGATTGACCGTTCCAGATGAAAACCTGAAATGGAATGACAAAACGGGACAGTATGATTTTTCTGAACCTGATTGGAACGAATTCTATGATGTACTTTCTGGTAACGGACCATGTAACACCGACCGCCTTGATGCTCGGAAAAAAGCTTGGAATGACGGTAAATGGGTGCGCGAGGCAATGATTGCCCATGCTGAGAAAAAAGTTGAACGTAAAATGGCGGCGGAATAAAATATGACAACTAAAAAAGAATGGCCGTTATGGGAAGTTTTTATTCGTGGTCAACATGGCATGTCACATCGACATGTAGGCTCACTTCATGCGGCAGATGAAGAACATGCAATTAAAAATGCGCGGGATGTTTATACGAGGCGCAATGAGGGTGTTAGCATTTGGGTTGTTAAAGCTGAAGCAATCACGGCATCCAGCCCTACTGAAAAAGGGCCAATGTATGACCCTGCCCGAGACAAAGTTTATCGCCATCCCACTTTCTACGATATTCCGGACGAAGCCGGTAAAATGTAATGAACCATTTATTTGAATTCTTGCTGCGCCAAGGTGACAACGCGCTGGTCTTAGGGCATCGCACATCAGAGTGGTGTGGTGTTGCGCCTGCCTTGGAAGAAGATATTGCCCTTGCTAACACGGCACTTGATCTTATTGGTCAGACTCAACTTTGGCTAAACTATGCAGCACAAGTAGAGAATAATAACCGCAGTGCTAATGATCTTGCTTTCCTTCGTGACGCTTATGACTTTCGCAATGTGTTGATGCTTGAGGTTCCAAATGAAGATTTTGGCCGTACAATCATGCGCCAGTTTTTGTTTGATGCCTTTCAAGTGCCATGGCTTACAGCATTACAACAATCCAGTGATACACACGTTTCAGAAATTGCGGCGAAATCTCTTAAAGAAGCGCTTTATCACTTAGACCGATCAGCACAAACTGTAATTGCACTTGGAGACGGTACCGAAGAGAGTAACAAGCGGATGCAGTCCGCGTTAAATTATCTCTGGCCTTATGCAGGCGAAATGTTTGTTGACGATGATACGGATCATGTTATCGCTGAAACTTTTGTGGCCCCACTGCCTTCCACCATAAAGCAAGCTTGGAACATAAAAGTTCGCAGCACATTAAGCGATGCTTATTTAAGTATACCAGAAGATGATTTTGCACATAAAGGTGGACGTACTGGGTTTCGCCATACTGAACATTTAGGACACATGCTGGCCACTATGCAAATTTTACAACGCTCTTACCCTGGTGCGAACTGGTAAGCAATATGGAGCCTATTGCCATCATTGATGAAACACATATCTGGACTTGGCTTGATGAAATTCCAGACCCTGAAATTCCTGTAATATCAGTCGTTGACTTAGGTGTTGTACGCAATGTTGAAATAGTGGGAGATGTTGTAAAAGTGACCATCACCCCCACCTATTCCGGCTGTCCAGCTATGAGTGTCATTGCAATGGATATCGAAACTGCTTTGGTTAAAAAGGGCGTTGAAAATTTAACTTTAGAAACCTCAATTGCCCCTGCATGGACAACAGATTGGTTATCGGAAAAAGGTCGTGCAAGGCTTGAAGAATATGGCATTGCACCACCACAAGCTGCCGGAGGACCAGAACGTTGCCCACGGTGTCAGTCTCATAAAGTAGAAAAAATTAGTCAGTTCGGATCTACCCCATGCAAAGCCCAATGGCGGTGTCAGGATTGCCTAGAGCCGTTTGACTACTTTAAATGTATTTAAGGAATTGGTAGATGGCAAAATTTCATCCACTTACTGTTATTGATATCCAAAAAACGATTAGAGATGCTGTCGTCGTTACGCTCAAAGCTCATGACGAAACCGCGTTTGAATTTACTCAAGGTCAGTATTTAACCTTCCGCCGCATTTTTGAAGGCGAAGAATTACGGCGCTCATATTCTATCTGCGCTGGCAAAGGTGATAACTTATTACAAGTAGGCATAAAGAGAGTTGATGGCGGAGTATTTTCCAGCTGGGCAAATACCGAAATGAAAGTTGGTGACACGCTTGATGCTATGCCGCCTATGGGCAATTTTTACCTAAAGTCAGAAGAAGCTGACCCACACTATATTGCCTTTGCTGGTGGGTCAGGTATCACGCCAATTCTTTCTATTATCAAAACAGTTTTAAACGACACTCCTTCAGCACACTTCACGCTTGTTTATGCAAACCGCAATGCCAATACGATTATGTTTCGTGAAGAATTGGAAGACCTCAAAAATTTATATATTGAACGCTTTAACATCATTCATATTTTGGAAGATGAAAGTCAGGAAATAAATATATTTCGTGGGCGCATTGATGGTGACAAGTGCAAAGAACTGTTTCATTCATGGATAAACATCGAAAATATTAGCATGGCTTATATTTGCGGACCGGAACCTATGATGCTGGTGATTTCTGATGCATTGAAAGAGCACGGTTTGTCAAAGAGCCAAATTCGCTTTGAATTATTTGCAAGCGGGCAACCTGGACGCGCTAAAACTCCGGCAAAAAGTATGCAGTTTAATCAGGAAGGTATTTCTGGTCGCGTAACAATTGGCGGGCAAACCAATTCGATTACGGTGCCTTCCAACACCAGTCTTTTGGAAGCTGCGTTAGAAAATAACATTGATGCTCCATACGCCTGCAAGTCTGGCATATGCTCAACTTGCAAAGCCAAAGTTTTGGAGGGCGATGTAGAAATGATTAGTAATCACGCTTTGGAAGATTACGAAGTCGATGCAGGATATGTATTGACTTGCCAATGTTACCCTCTCTCCGAAAAGGTTGCGTGGGACTATGATCAAACAGGCCATTGATCAGGCCAATGTGGATCAAGTTCTTCTGTATGTTGATAATATTTTAAAGCGACCAACCGCCGTCGATTATATGCGGGTGTCCGGTTGTGAACGCACTCTCATCCGATGCTAGGTAAACAACAAGTGCAGCAATCTCTTCTGCTGTTGCAATACGCCCCATAGGTTGACGAGCTATAAAGGCTTTCATGGCAGCATCATAGTCTCCGGTCGCGCGTAATCGATCATGTAAAGAAGGACTTTCAACTGTGCCCGGGCAAATGCAATTGCAACGTATTCCTGTAGTAATGTAATCACTGGCAACAGATTTCGTCATACCAATGACTGCAGCCTTTGAAGCGCCATAAACAAATCGATTTGGCACACCTATAACGGATGAAACAGCTGAAGACATATTGATGATAGAGCCACCGCCTCGTTCAACCATACCTGGAATTGCTGCTTGCATCATTTTCCACATTGAGCGCACATTTAGATTAAATGCAAAATCCCATTCGTCATCACTACATTCTTCTGCTGTTCCATGATGGACAAACCCAGCACAATTAAACAATATATCAGGATTAGTTTTTGCTATAGATGCTTTCACCGCATTATCGCTCAATACATCAAGTGTAAATGTTTCAAGCTTACCA
>CAZXZQ010000156.1:0-6873 GCA_964645215.1 uncultured Rhizobiaceae bacterium
TTTTCATTAAAATTTTAATTATGCAATAAAAAACCCCGGTTATAAACCGGGGTTTTAGGCGTTCATATGTTAAGAGGTTTACTCCGCAGGCTCAATTTTTCCAGCTTGATCAGGCGTCATATATAAGTCACCACCTTTGCGATATTTCTCTTTCATCTTCTCCATGCCTTCTTTCTGCGCTTCTGTACGAATATCTTGTGAGATTTTCATTGAGCAGAATTTCGGACCACACATAGAGCAGAAGTGCGCAACCTTATGTGCTTCTTTTGGCAAGGTTTGATCGTGGAAATCGCGGGCGGTTTCAGGATCAAGCGCTAAGTTAAACTGATCTTCCCAACGGAATTCAAAACGGGCGCGTGAAAGTGCATCATCACGAATTTGAGCCGCAGGGTGGCCTTTTGCAAGGTCAGCTGCGTGTGCTGCAATCTTGTATGTGATAACGCCGGTCTTAACATCATCACGATCTGGTAGGCCAAGATGCTCTTTGGGTGTAACGTAACAAAGCATAGCAGTTCCAAACCAGCCAATCATCGCGGCACCAATGCCTGATGTGATGTGATCATAACCCGGCGCAATATCCGTTGTGAGTGGCCCAAGCGTATAGAAAGGTGCTTCGCCACATGCTTCTAATTGCTTGTCCATATTGGCTTTGATCTTGTGCATTGGCACGTGACCAGGGCCTTCAATCATTACCTGACAATCCTTTTCCCAAGCAATCTGAGTCAGCTCGCCAAGTGTTTCAAGTTCAGCAAATTGCGCTTCGTCATTTGCGTCTGCAATTGAACCAGGGCGAAGACCATCACCAAGAGAGAAGGTTACGTCATATGCACGCATAATGTCACAGATTTCGCGGAAGTTTGTATATAGGAAGCTTTCCTTATGGTGATGCAGACACCATTTCGCCATGATAGAACCACCGCGAGACACAATGCCCGTTGTGCGGTTGGCCGTAAGCGGCACGTAATGTAAGCGAACGCCTGCATGAATGGTGAAATAGTCTACACCTTGCTCACACTGTTCGATCAATGTGTCACGGTACACTTCCCATGTAAGGTCTTCAGCAACGCCGTTCACTTTTTCTAAGGCCTGATAGATCGGCACGGTGCCGATTGGTGAAGCTGAGTTACGGATTATCCATTCGCGAATGTTGTGAATGTTACGGCCAGTGGAAAGGTCCATCACATTGTCAGCACCCCAACGGGTTGCCCAAACCATTTTCTCAACTTCGTCTTCCATGGAAGATGTCACAGCCGAGTTGCCGATATTCGCATTAATTTTCACGAGGAAATTGCGGCCAATAATCATCGGCTCCACTTCCGGGTGGTTGATATTTGCCGGAATAACCGCCCGACCGCGGGCAACTTCATCACGCACAAATTCTGGCGTTACATAATCCGGAATTTCAGCGCCAAAGCTTTCGCCATCACGCTCAAGTTTTTCTTTTGCTGCTTCACGACCAAGATTTTCACGGATTGCAATGAATTCCATTTCAGGGGTAATGATGCCAGCACGTGCATAGGCAAGCTGCGTTACCGCTTTGCCGTCTTTAGCTACCAGTGGTTGATTGCGGATTGGAAATTCCTGAACAAGCTTGTCACCTTTTGCAAAACCATTGTCTTCCGGCTTAACGTGGCGGCCTTCATAGCTTTCCAAGTCATCACTCTTATCAAGCCAAGCGGAGCGAACGCGCTCAATGCCTTTGGCCACATCAATTTCTTTATCAGGATCTGTGTACGGTCCTGATGAATCATATACAGTCACCGCTGGCTCGCCTGACGTTGGGTGTACTTCAATCTGACGCATTGGAACGCGAATTTCCGGGTGCAGTGTGCCTTTTACATAGATCTTGCGAGACGCCGGCAATGGGCCAGCAGAAACAGTTGGGGTAACAGCATTCATGTGTAAGCTCCTTGGCTTTTAGTTTGGAGCCAGTCTGAATGGTGAGGGAAGTTTCGCGGGCAACTCAATACGTGTTCCGCTTTTTCGTACTTCCTACGCCAGCACTAACTGGTTCAGGTTCAAAGGGTCACCGTGCCTTGCTTTCGCAAATACCAGTATCTCGGTTCCTTGAGCGGAACTCCCCTGACTGGATTTAAGTTAACGCTTTGATATACAGACTGTCAAATTGAATTTGCGGTTACTCAACTTTGTTTATGAAAGATAATTACCCAATTGTGATTTTTATCGTATTATGATTTTCTGATCTTTAATCTTCTCAAGGAGTTATAGAATATGCCATTGCCTGCTGATAGAAAAATTTGGACATGGTTTAACGGTGAATGGCAAGAAGGCAACGTGCCAATCTTAGGTTCTGCCGACCACGGTACATGGCTTGGCACACTCGTTTTCGATGGTGCGCGGGCCTTTAACAATGTAACGCCGGATCTGGATTTGCACTGTCAGCGTGTGAATAATTCCACTGTGGCGCTTGGCATGGATCACGCCATTGAAACCGGCAAAATTTTAGAGCTAGCACAGGAAGGTGTTGCAAAATTTGAACCGGGTGCAGAGATTTACATTCGCCCGATGTGTTGGTCTACAGTATCTGGTCAAATGACCATTGACCCCGAACCAGACTCAACAAGGTTTGCGCTATGTCTTGAAGAAGCTGAAATGCCGCCTTTTGTTGGTACAACGCTTACAACCACATCGTTCATTCGGCCAACACTTTCTTCTGCTGTTGTGAATGCAAAAGCAGGTTGCCTATACCCTAATAACGCCCGCATGTTAAAAGAGGCGCAAAGCAAAGGCTTTGTAAACGTAATTTGCACGGATGCATTGGGCAATGTAGCTGAAACAGCAACCTCCAACATCTTTATGGTAAAGAACGGAGAGTATTTCACACCTGCTTCAAATGGCACGTTCCTCGCAGGTATCACACGTGCACGCGTAATCAAGCAACTTAAGGATGCGGGTGAAACGGTTCACGAAACAACATTGCAAATGGATCATTTCCGAGAAGCGGACGAAATTTTCCTCACTGGCAATTATTCCAAGGTTACCCCATGTGCAAAGTTTGAAGAACGCGAGTTTGATGCTTGGCCTAAGACTACTCAAGCACGAGACTTATATATGGAATGGGCAGGGGCTTGAGGCAAGATTTGGATCAGTTAATGCAAGAAGTCATCGACACGTATAACGCATATTATGTTGAGGGTTTCAAAAGTAATGACATTAAGCTGATTGATCAAATGGTCGAATATCCACTGACATATATCAAGGATGGCCAGATTACCTTATTGGATACATATCCAGTTGATCCAGCGGAACTAAAACAAGAGCTTCAATGGGATCATTCCAAGGATTGGAATTTTGAAGTGGTCGGCATTAATCAACTGAGCGCCAACATCATTGCTTCAGCCACGCGGTGTCGCAAAGATGGCTCTATTATTGAGTATGTAAGTGCGTTCTATGGATTTAAGAGAATTGACGGGCAGTGGAAAATGCACGTGCTGGCTGATATCGTTTCCTGATTAGCCTCTGGTTTTTCCCGCCATTGAGCCAATTCCATAGCCAATGCGATTGCAGAACAAATAGACAAAGAACATGAAACCAAAGGCAATGGTGAACATTGTACCAAATGTTGTTTTACTCTCTGTCAATGCGGCATCAATCATTATGCGTCCGGTATTTGTCGAGTAAGCATAGAAAATTGTAGCAGTTAGAAATGCAATCAAAATAGCACTCATAAGTGCGGAGAATAGCCACTTATTAGATTTCGTAGGCGTTAGCTTATGTTTCCTGGTAATGAAGAAACCAGCGATGAATGGCGGAAGCAGTAAAGCAATAACGCCCAAAATATAAATTACGTTTTCAGTCAGGGTCAAAAAATAAGGGGCTAATCCCAATAAAAGGAAAGTGCCTATATAATATATGATCGATTTAATGAGCATTATTTTCTCCTGACTAATTTAGGGAAAAGTATCAGCAAAATCTAAACAAATGATTGTCTGACCAATCGAAATAGGAAAACCTATTTCATAGTAACATAATGCAATGTGTCTCGTGCAGGCGTCTGCTCAAATTGTGTCTACTATTTCAATTATCACTAGCAAAACCACATCAAATACAACATGATGCTTGAATGACAATTAAAACTCGCTCTATCGCAATTCTTGTATTTGCCCAAGTTTCTGCTCTTGGTCTTTGGTTCATCACTTCTGCCATTTTGCCAGACATGTTGAAAGAATTTGCAATCAGCGAATTACGACAGGCCTTGATGGCGAGCAGCGTGGCAGCTGGTTTTGTCGTGGGTGCGTTGATATCTGCAATGCTTGGGCTGGCAGACCGGTTTGACCCGCGGCGCGTATTTGCGATTTGCGCATTCATTGCAGCACTTTCAGGTCTGGCATTGTTGGGTGTAGAGCCGGGCGGAAATTTGTCAATTCTATTGCGGTTCATTACTGGCGCCATGCTGGCTGGTGTTTATCCAGTGGGTATGAAAATTGCTGTTGGATGGGGCAAAGAAGATCGGGGCTTACTCGTTGGCTTGCTTGTCGGTGCGCTTACCTTTGGTTCGGCCTCTCCGCATTTGGTTGCTTGGCTTGGAGGTGCTGACTGGCGTTTAACAATTATTCTGGTTGCTGGCTTCACGTTTATCTCCGCAGCACTCATTTTACTTGCGCAGTTGGGCCCATATCACGCCAAGGCCCCCGCATTTAAAGCATCTTCCATTGGCGAAGCTTGGACCAACAAGCGCGTGCGTTATGCCTATCTCGGCTATTTTGGCCACATGTGGGAACTCTATGCCATGTGGGCATGGATCGGTGTTGCAACATTGGCATCATACCAATTTACCATGGGTGAAGCGGACGCGATTTCTTTTTCTAAACTTACTGCCTTTATCGCCATTGGAGCAGGGGGCATTGCCTGTATCTTTGGCGGCTATTGGGCCGATCGTATCGGCAAGGCCCGCGTTACGATCATCGCCATGGTTGCAAGCGGCTTAGCTGCCCTTGCAACGGCTGCAAGCTTTGGTGGGCCTGCTTGGATTACCTTTATAGCGGCAGTAATCTGGGGTATTGCAATCATTCCGGACAGTCCGCAATTCTCAGCACTTGTCGCGGACGGTTCTCCACCAGAAATAGCTGGCTCGCTGATGACCTTCCAAACGGCCATTGGCTTTGCACTCACGATTTTCACCGTGCAGATAACACCTTATGTGGTGAGCCAAACCTCTTGGCCCACCGTTATGGTGATCATGGCGCTGGGGCCATTATTCGGTATCTACTTCATGCGTAAGCTTGAAAAACTAGGCTAAATTAGCCGCGTTTCTTTTTAAGTTCCGCTGCAAAGACTGAAATCGTTTTCTGATAGTTATCAGAACGGTTCCATTCTTGAATCAAGCGATAATTGGATGAACCGGGCGCATAGCTGCCACCACGTTTCCAACCGCGTTTTTTGAACCAATTCGCAGTTGTTGCCAATGCATCAGGGGCAGAGCGATAAACATCAACACCGCCGCCATCAAAATCTGTTGCACCAAGCAAAAAGCGCGTTGCTAGCAATTGTGTTTGACCAATTTCACCAGCCCAAGCGCCTTTGCGTTTGGATAAATCCAGCATGCCACGGTCGATGATTGTCATCGCTGCCAACATTTCCGGGAAGAAGAGTGATTCTGAACGGCGGCAGTCATATGCAAGTGTTGCGATTGAGCGCAGGATAACTTTATTGCCGCTATAGCGCCCAAAAGCAGTTTCCAAAACCCAGATCGACATCAGTACTTCGGGCTGAACGCCATATTTTTTCTCAATGGAACTAAGTGTACGGCTGTTCTGTTTCCATTTTTTAAGCGTAACACCTGTTGCACCTTTTGTGCGGCGGGCATAGAAGCTCTCAAATGAACCTTTGAAACTTTTCTTATTGTTTCGGTCAGATTTTATGATGCCAGAATCGTAGGTAATGCCATCGAGCTTTTTCAATGTTGAAGCTTTAAATTTGCCTTTATATTCTTTCTTAAAGGCTGTTTTCCATTCATTGAAACGGCTGCCTTCATTTGCGCAGAAGAGTTTAGCTTCGGCTTGTGATATACCGACCATTGGAACAGAGGCTGGTGTAAAAGCCGCGCCGATTGATAAAGCTGCTGCTGCAAAAATTGTTTTCCTAAAGAACATGATTACCCTCTCTCATTGTTGAGCGTTTTATTATCCCCAGAATCAGTCACTAAAATGACAGATCAAAATTTTAGGTCAATATCTACGTGATCAACTTTATGCCTTGGTAAATTAAGTAAGCGCCAAAGGCTGCCAATAATACAGCGTTGAAATAGCTTATATAGTTTAACGAGATTTTAGCGCCCGCCCGGCCAATCATGCCCCAAAAGTAAACACCAAAAAGAAAAAGCGGTATGCCGGTAAAATAGAAAAATGTGATATTGATGCTGATGGAGTCCGTCAACTGCGCTGCAACAAACCCAACCGGAAGTAAGATATAAACTTTTGGGTTAAAATAGCTAACCATGCACATGCTCTTCCAGCTAAAATCGAATGGCTTACCCGTGGTGATTTTAGCACGCAAAACTTTGAAGCTAAGGAATATAATGTAAGCGCCGCCAAGTAAGTGCATGGCGATGAAAACTGTCGCGCCACTCTTTTGCAAAAGGCTCGACAAAAATGATGTGATCAGAACAAGCGGAAGCCAGCCGAAGATTAGATATAAAAAATAGTCTGCGTATAGTTTCTTGAAAGTTGTGCCAGGTGCAGCCTCCATAGTTGCGATCCAGAATGGCCCTGCGGAGAATACAAATGCACTCCAGAAAATAAATGTAGCTGTGATGGTTTCTTGCATTTCATGAATCCTAGCATTCAATTTACACAGTCCATGCTAGGCGGGTATTTCTTTTTGTCATCACCCCAGTTTTAATTTCTGATGGAC
>CAZXZQ010000157.1:0-6824 GCA_964645215.1 uncultured Rhizobiaceae bacterium
AAGACGCGCGGATCATTGATAAATGGGCAGCCGTTCGCCCACGTAACACGCTGGAAGGCAAGGGGACTGACCCGTATTTCGCTGCCGTGCCGGGTTATGATAATCTATACGCGCTGATTGGCGGATTTAAGATCACGTTTGGCGTAGCGCATGTGGCTGGGGTTGAGTTTATTCGCACGTGATTACGGCTCTAGTTGAAATTTGAATTTTTCATCTTTTATCATATTCAATATGTCATAGAGATATTCGGCTGTGATTTGGGTTCGTTTGTAATCACACTCAGATGGGTTTTTGAAGAACCAAAAAGATTCGTTGTGGTTTCTATTGCGGAAGCTGCAAGATTTATCCTCTTTCCAATGAGCTAAGACACTTTCAAATTCGTGCAATTCGCGTTTTGGTAACTCTCCTTTGATTGCAGCTACCCATTCATCGGTGATCTCCTCCCAAATGCTAATCATTCGCAGTTCACACCACACACGGGCTTGCGACGGATTGGGTGCGCGTTTTACTTCAATTTCATAACATTGTGTGTAATGTTTGGGGGAACAGGCACTAATGTGGAATTCTGGTTCTGAAACACAAGTTTCAACGGCGTTTTTCTCTTCTTCTGTGAAGCCCTGTGCCAATGCGAAATTTTGAGAGCAGAATGCAAAAACGATAACTGCGTATATGATTTTCATAACTTCAACCCATGTTATAACCGAATGATAACAGTTTCTCTTTCACCTTTCACCAAAAAATCTGTCGTCCTTAGAACATTCTAATTTCTAAAATCATCTGATAGTCTGCTGCATAAGAATATTGATTTCATGCGGAGTGCGTATCGTGGCTGAGTTTCCAAAAAAAGCTAAAGTTGTCATCATTGGTTTAGGCGGGATTGTTGGCGCGTCGGTGGCGCATCATCTGGTCGCGCGTGGCTGGGACGATATTGTCGGAATTGATACGTCTTCCGTGCCAACCGATGTTGGTTCCACGTCGCATGCGTCCGACTTTTGTTATGCAACTGCGCATGATTGGCTGACCTGTTGGACAACCGCTTATTCCATTGATTTTTACGATAAGCGCGGACGCTATGAAAAAGTAGGCGGATTGGAAGTTTGCCGTAAGGGTGACACAGACCGCATGCTTGAACTCAAACGTAAAGTGGCTTCCGGTAAGGCGTTTGGCACGAGGGCGAAAATGATTTCCGCTGCGGAAGCCAAAGAGAAGTTTCCACTACTCGAAGAAGATGTGATCTGCGGTGCGCTTTGGGACCCTGATGCAGGGCTTGTTGCGCCGCGCTCGCAAACGGTGGCGGGTGAATTGGTGGATGAAGCGATTGCCAGCGGCAAATTGCAAAGCTTCCCGAATACGCCAGCGACTGATCTTGTTGTTGAGGACGGACGCATCAAAGGTGTTGTCACCCATCGCGGCACGATTGAAGCTGATTATGTTATCAACTGCGCAGGCCTTTGGGGTCGCTCAATTGCGGAAATGGTAGGCGAAGATTTGCCAGTGATGCCAGTGGACCATCCGCTAACATTTTTTGGACCGTTCAATGAATTTGAGGGTACAGGCAAGGATATTGGCTATGCGTTGCTGCGCGACCAAGGCAATTCTGCCTATATGCGCGATACGGGTGATCCGAAGACGCCGGAAGGTGGGCAGATCGAGTGGGGCTATTATGAAGAGAAAGACCCACGCCTTTGTCACCCACGCGATTTGCAGTCCAAAGCGGAAGCGCGACTGTCTCCTTCGCAGCGCGATCTTGATATGGAACAAATTATTGAGCCGCTTGAACGTGCGATGGAGCTTACCCCAATTCTGGGTGAGATTGGCTATAACGAGGCTTACTCATTCAACGGCCTGTTGCAGGTGACGACGGATGGCGGACCGTCCATTGGGGAAAGTCAAAAGGTGCGCGGCCTGTGGTACGCAATCGCCATCTGGGTGAAAGACGGCCCGGGCATGGCAAAACTGTTGGTTGATTGGATGACAGATGGTCGTACGGAAATCGATCATAACCCGATTGATTATGCGCGGTTCTATCCGTTCCAGACTGAAGAGCAGTTTATTCATGACCGTTGTTACGAGTCTGCGTTTAAGATTTACAATCCGGCAGTGCATCCGCGTGAGCCGTATTCCAAGGGCAGGAGCGTACGCCGCTCGCCGTTTTATGAGCGTGAAGTAGAGCTTGGCGGCCACTTTATGGAGCTTGGTGGCTGGGAGCGTGCGCATGGGTATGCGTCAAACGATCATTTGCTTGAAAAATATGCTGATCAAGTGCCTGTGCGCGAAAGCGAATGGGATAACCGCCATTTCTGGCGCGTGTCGAACGCCGAACACCTAGAGATGAGCAATAATGTTGGCATGGTGAATCTGACACATTTTGCGATGTATGACATTGCCGGGCCGGACCATGTGGCTCTTATGGAATATCTTTGTGCTGCAAAAGTTGGCGGTGACAATCAGGTTGGCAAAGGCATTTATACCCACTTCCTTGATGAAAAAGGCATGGTAAAGGCCGACTTTACAGTTATCCGCATGGAAGATCGTTTCCGTTTCATCGATGGTGCGGATGCGGGTAACCGAGATTACGTTTACATGAAGCGCATGGCGGAAAACCATGACTTTGACGTTACCATCACCGATGTGTCTGAAGATTTCACAACGATTGGCCTTTGGGGGCCTAACGCACGTGAGACATTGAAGAAGGTCGTGGCTGACGTAGATCAGCTGGATCCTGAGAACTTCCCGTTTGCTGCGATTAAAACAATTGAGATTGCAGGCGTGAAAGTGGCCGCATTCCGCATTTCATATGTGGGCGAGCAGGGGTGGGAACTTCACATGAAATATGATGAAGGACTTGCTGTTTGGGATGCGATCCGTGCGGAAGGTGTCATGCCATTTGGTGTGGAAACTTACGCCAATACGCGCCGGATGGAGAAGTCTTTGCGCTTGCAAAATGCTGACCTCTTAACTGAGTATAATTTATTCGAGGCTGATCTTGCGCGTCCGAAAGTGAAAGAGGCAGACTTTGTCGGCAAGGCGGCGCATCTTGAATATAAGGCGCGTGATCATCAACCAGCCATGCTCTGTACCTTCATCATGACTGAGAATGTGGACAGCGATGGCATTGCGCGTTTCCCGTTGGGTACGTTGCCGATTATGGATAAGGATACAGGCGAAACGATTATCGATGAATTGGGTCGTCGCTCATACACGTCCTCGATTGCCTATGGCCCGACCATTGGCAAGAATATCGCGCTTGGCTATCTGCCGCATGATTTGGCCGTGAAGGGAAATACGTTCTTGGTTGACTATATGGGTGAGGATTATCCGGTCGAAGTTGCTGGTGTCGGTTACGAACCACTTTACGACCCGGAAAATTTGAAGCCACGGTCTTAATCTCGTCTTAATTTAATACTGAAAACGTCTTATTAATTAATATATTAGGCGATTTTGTTAACTAGTTTCACGTGTTGTTTCATCTTTTAAAAGTATGAAACAATGCGTGTTTTTTTGAACATATTTATGTCCGTTTTATACGGATATTCGCCATTTCTGATGAAGTAGGCGTACAGTCCTCCCAAGATAAATCTAAAGCCAAGACAAGTCCGTCTTGGATAGTAGAAGTCTGCTTCACTGCTAAAAAGGAAAATTATCTTATGACGTTCGTAAAACAACGAGCGCAGGCTTCTGCGCGCAAAATTCTGATGGCGCTCGCGCTAATATCGGGCTCGCTATTCTTCAACATTGGCATGCAAAGCGAAGCCAGTGCAGGCACATATTCAATCGCTAAGAAATATATAGGCCTGCATGAGAATAAACACACGAGCAAGCTTAGTAAAAGCATGGGGGTTAACCCGCGAAGAACGCCGTGGTGTGGAGCATTTGTTGGAACAGTAGCAAAAAGAGCAGGCAAAAAAATACCAAATGGGCATTTACGAGCTGCTAACTGGAAACGCGTAGGCAAAGCTGTTTCATTGAAAAACGCACGTAAGGGCGATGTTGTGATCGTGCGGACTAAATATGGCCATCATGTTGGGTTTTACTCTGGTAGAAAGAACGGTCGTGTACAATTGCTTGGCGGGAATCAATCTAACCAAGTAAAGATTTCAAATTACCGAGTTGGTAGTGTTTTATCTGTCCGCAGGTTGTGAGCGCTAAAACTGACCGTTTCAGATTAAGACACTTTAAACGGGGGGTAGCTCCCGTTTTTGCACTGTAGGTTTTCAAAACCTTACGACTAAAGGAATTATTATTCTAATTGCTTATGACCATGCTAACTAAGCGCTTTGAAAATATTCACTTTAGCTTGAGGCTATTCGCATTGCGGAGTAAACTAAGTAGCTAATAATGCTTAAGGATTCGTGCCTTTGATCCGGGTGTATGAAAAGAGAATAAATTTGGGGGCTTTACTGGCGATGGCTATGCTTGTCGCTATCGCTTTCAGCTTGCCTACATATTCCCAATCAACTTCACAGGGTGTTCCACTGAAAACTCAAGAGGTTGTTGAAAGCCTTAATGATGTTGAATGGGAAAAGATTTCCGATGGCTTACGTTCAATTCGAGTGGTTACGCCTCAAGGTCTTCTCTTAAATTCGTTTGAGATTTCTCCTAAATATTTTAGTTTCGAGGTGGGGGCTCAAAACGATAAGAATGGAGAGTGGGCGAGGGACGTTGTAGAGCGTGAAGGTGCTCTTATTGCTGCTAATGCAGGCTTTTTCGCTCAAAAAACATCTGGTGAGCTTTATTCCGTTGGGTTTTTAAAAATGAATGGCAAGGTGCATTCCAAGGCTTGGTCAAATTCCGGTGGTTTTATTGAGTTTGATTCTGAAGGCCCAAAGCTCTCTCCCTCAGGCAAAGGAGTTCCGGATAGCGCGGCAGATATTCTGCAAACAAAACCAATGATGATTGAGCCAGGTGGTGTTTGGGCCATGCGCAGTAATCGTGGTGAAGTAAAGCATCGCTCTATTTTGTGCCGGCTTGAAACAGGTGAGATTATCCTTACAACCATTACCAGAGGCGGTTTAAGCGTCTATGAAGCCGGATGGTTGATGCGCAGTGAAGTTGATGGCGGTTATTTTGGCTGTGATTCTGCCCTAGCGCTTGATGGCGGCCGCTCAACTCAAGTTTGGTTTTCAGAACGCCCGGAAATTTCTTACCCTGGCTTAACGCCAGTGCATAATTTCTTGCTCATAAAACCGAAATCTCAGTAAGCTTAAACGCGCTCCTGCAGCGGTGATTTTCCATACATTTCGCGATAGCATTTGGAAAAGTGCGATGCAGAAACAAAGCCGCAGGCGATTGCTACATCCACGACTGCCATAGACGATTGCATAAGCAGATGCCGAGCGCGATCTAGGCGTATTTCAAGATAATAACGTGCTGGCGAACGCCCCATATGTTGTTGGAATAAGCGTTCAATTTGCCGGCGTGAAAGGCCAACATATTCAGCAATTTCGATAAGCTGCAATGGTTCAGTGATGTTGGCTTCCATATATTCGATGATGGAAAGTACTTTTGCATTTTGAACACCAAGACGAGCGCGTAAGGGCAGGCGTTGACGATCGTTTGGATTGCGTACACGGTCGGTAAGTGCTTGCTCACAAACGCGATTGACGAGGTCTTCACCTAAATCGCTCTCAATCATGGATAACATCATATCAAGGGCTGCTGTGCCGCCAGCGCATGTCCATGTATTGCCGTCCATTTCATAAAGGTCGGCATAGACTTCCACATCGGGGAAATTTTCTGCAAAACCGGGCAGGTTTTCCCAGTGGATGGCGCAACGTTTGCCCTTTAAAAGGCCTGCTGCGGCTAGAAGAAATGCGGCAGTGCATAATCCACCGATTGTTACACCGCTGTTTTTGTTCTCGCGTATATAGGCAAAAAGAGATTTGTTGACGGCTTCTTCAACCTTCATGCCTGAACATAAAAATGTGTTCGATGGGCGACGCGAAGATGATAATGCATCGCGTTCTTGTTTAAGGTTTGTTTCAACGGTTACCTCAACGCCATTTGATGCCAATACGGGCTGACCATCCATAGAAGCAAGGCGCCAAGAATAGTATTCTTCGCCTAGCATTCTATTGGCAATGCGTAAGGGTTCCACAGCTGTTGCGAAAGCAATCATGGAAAAGTTTGGAACTAGAAAAAAAACAATGGAACGACTGTCTACATTGCTGGCCTTTTCTAGCACCTTTGATTGAGAGTTGAGATTTTCCATATCAACTTGCCTGTAAAAAACATCGTATCAGCGACATTGTCAGGTTTTTTCTTGAATGCAATCACAAAATGAAGCAACGGTGAAAAAAGTTAACTTCCGTTATGCCGTCACAGGTTTTTCAACAGGCTTAGTCGCTAAAAAGCAATGTAAAGTCTGACATGGTTTTGGCTTCAAAATCCCAATTATCACTTGGTTTCAGGTCTATCGTTTGGCCAGTTCCATATTCTGTAGGGCGTGCAATAAAGGCCGTCATTAGTCCGGCCTTTCTAGCGGCCACTAAGTCACTGTTATGAGCGGCGGCCATCATCACTTCGTGTGGCTCTAATCCCAATGCTTCAACTGATTTAATATAAGCATCCGGGTGAGGCTTGTAATTGCCTGCAACTTCAGCGCCCACGATACAGTCCCACGGTAGATTGCCAAATTTTGCTAACCTTGTCATCAAAGCGATTGAGCCGTTGGAGCAGGGGGCAATAATGGCTTTTTGCTTTAATTTATATAGACCATCGCTGCTGTCTTCCCAAGGAGGGAGCTGTTCCCAAGCTTTGTTCAACTCTGCTTTTTCTTCAGACGAGAATACATCTGTGATTTTATAGTCTGCTAAAAGCTCTTC
>CAZXZQ010000158.1:0-6801 GCA_964645215.1 uncultured Rhizobiaceae bacterium
GTTTAAGCCTGAAAAAGTTTCTTCGCCTTCTCCCAGTTCTGGTCGCCAAAAATATCTTTCATCCGATCTTTGTTTTCTTCAAACCAGATTTCAACATCGCCCAATACCATTTCCCCAGCGAAATACGCATTGATGAGTTTGCGCATTTTTTCTTTGCCAAAAGAAGGAAAATGTCCGGCGTGGAAAATTTCTGGTCCGAGTGCTTCAATGCGGCGGAGCGTCTTGTGATAGGTTTCAATGTCTGAATGATAAAGGCTGTCAAGCAATTCACCATCATAAAGTGCGTCTCCTGAAAAGAGCGTTTTGGTTTTGACATCCCAAAGCCCAATTGAGCCGGGGGAATGACCGGGTAAGTGAAGAATTTGGAATGCTTTGTCGCCAAGGTCGATGACATCCCCTTCATCCAGATAGCCAGTTAAGGGTGCCGCCTTCACACGATAGGTCTCTGGTGAATAGTCAGGATGTTGTTTGGGATCGACAATACCGATCCGCGTCCATGAACCTTCATAGACCATTTTAAGATTGGTAGGACTTGCTAATATGTCCGCTTCTATTGGATGTCCGAGCCGCTCGTCAAATTCGTGTAGACAGCCCGAATGGTCAAAATGACAATGCGTGACAATTGCCTTGATCGGTTTGTCCGTATCCCGCATCACCCATTCTTTGAGTGGATCAAGCCCCATGCCTGTATCAATCACCAGATCGAAACCTCGACCTCGCACATGCCAGATATTGCAACGCATGAAATTGGCAACACCGGTTTCCTGAATGACGGAAACATCGTTGGTAAGTTTTAAGGCTTTATAGCCCATGCTAGCTTAATGCCTTTTGCACCAACCGATGAAAATGGTGGATGGCATGTTCACCACGCCCGGTTCTGTCTGGATCGACCATCATGGGCCCTTGGCTATAACCAAAAGATTTCAATCCGCGTTGAACACTTTCACACAGCGCTATATCTTCCGGCACCAAAACATCTGCTGTGTATTGGTCTCTTGGCTTGTTGAATTCCTGTGACGTTGAAAGTGTGACACCTCCAAAATCAGCATCTTCAAGTCCTAAGGGGCGGATACAAGCAATGTTCAATTCTTGTGTGCCAGGCAATATGTTGATCGTCGTGTTTGGCCACAAGAACCAGAATGCGGATTGCATGTAATCTTCATCACCGGTTAGTTTATAGGCCGAATTATCATGCTTGATATCGGTCCCAAGTTGTCTTGCCCAAAGTCCATATGTGTCATGTTGATATGTATCCATACAGATAAGGTCGGCAAAATCTGGATGTGCATGATCACAGTGATAACATTCGACATAGTTATCGACGACAACTTTCCAACCAGCTTTGATATGGGTTTGACCAAAGTCACTCGTGCGTGGATATTTGAGGTCTTCGTAAAAGGGAACTTTCTCGCGCACATCCTGTTCAAGGTCACCAGCCTGTTCAGCAAGCGAGCTGGCATCTGGGTCTAGATTGACAAACGCGCAATCCAGAAACATTTCGAGTTTAATTTGCTTTAGAGAATAATCTTCTTTGTTAAAGCCGGGTCTTTGATCAGATCGCGGCGCGCCACGTAATCTTCCCTCACGCTCAAAAACCCATGCATGGTATGGGCAAACAATAACGCTTTTCACATTGCCATGGCCGGCTGGAAGAAGTTCATGGGCACGATGTTGGCAGACATTGTAAAATGCGCGTAATTCGCCGTCACCACCCTTTATAATGAATACATTTTGATCGCAGATTTTAGCAGTGACATAATCGCCGACATTCTCAAATGAGCTTTTATGCGCAATGAACTGCCATGTCTTGTAGAAGATGCGCTGTTTCTCAAGCTCATAGACTGCAGGGTCTGTATAAAGATATGATGGTAGTGTAAAAGAGGCTTCCGGTTCTGCCACAAGTGGTTTTTCATACACACTCAACCTGTTTGGTTTATCTAGCATTTTCGCCTCCGTTTTTTAATTAAACCTTCGTATTCATCGCCTTCATGATGATAGCGCGGTCAATTTCACCCTTGATATTGCCTTTAGCATCAACCACAGCAAGCGGCTTGTCAGAATCTACCACAAGATCAATCAGTGTGTCGATCTTGGCAGAAACAAGGGCCGTTTGCTCGCTCTTCTTGACGGACTTCCGCTTTGTTGGACGCATCACCTTGCCTGCTGAAAGCACCTTGTAGCGCGGCACATCTTCGGTGAAATCTGCCACATATTTATCGACCGGGTTAGCAACAATTTCTTCCGGTGTACCCACTTGCGAAATAGCCCCATCTTTCATGATCATGATGTGATCACCCATTTTGATCGCTTCCAGAAAGTCATGCGTGATGAACACCATTGTCTTTTTCAATCGTGATTGTAGATCAAGCAATTCGTCCTGCATCTCGCGGCGAATAAGCGGGTCAAGTGCGGAGAACGGTTCGTCGAACAAGAGGATTTCTGGGTCCACTGCCATCGCCCGTGCCAGACCCACTCGCTGCTGCATGCCACCTGAAAGTTCGCGTGGGTAATGATCCGCCCAGCCATCAAGGCCAACAAGGTTTATAATCTCCATCGCTTTTTCGTAGCGTTGTTCGCGGCCTTCGCCACGTACCTCTAGCCCATAGGCAACATTGTCGATAACTTTGCGATGTGGGAAAAGACCGAAATGTTGAAATACCATGGCCATTTTATTGCGGCGTAAGTCTTTCAATTCATTATTTGAGAATTGGGTGATATCCTGACCGTCGACAATAACTTGACCTTCAGTTGAATCAATCAGACGAGAAAGACAACGTACAAGCGTTGATTTGCCTGACCCGGACAAGCCCATCACCACAAATGTCTCGCCTTCTTGCACCTTGAAAGACACGTCCTTTACAGCAACCACATGTCCAGTTTTTTCCTGAACCTCAGCGCGTGATAGGCTCCGATCCATCGTGCTCAACGTGCGCTCCGGATTGGCACCAAACACTTTCCAGATATTATTGCAGATAATTTTTGGCTCTTTAGCCATGTTCTCTCCCCATGCGATTTACTTTCTCGCTTGCGCATATTGAACAACAGCTTATGTAAATTTGCAACTTATTGCTTGTCATTCTTTTTTTACCGCAATAGCATTGTTTCAAGGGAGAAATGAATGTCCATTGCAAATCAGTCGTTCGTTAAAAAAGGAATATTTAACTACCGAGGACGCAATTTTTCCATCTTGGCTCTTTCGCTGTTGGGTATTGCTTTTTCAATCGGCCTATATCTGATTTTGGCAAAACCGACTGAGTTTCCTCAATTCATTATAGATTTGTTCCCGTTTGCTGATTGGGTAAACGAGGCTCAAAGGTGGATGGAACAAAATATCAAGCATATAACGCGAGCTATTTCCAACTTAATCAAAATTCCGCTGGAGGCGCTTGAAGAAAAACTTTGGGAACTCCCATGGTTTTTGATTTTTTCTGGCTTTGTATTAATTAGTCTGGCTTATGGCGGTCTAAGGCTTGCGCTACTGGTCGCCTTTGGCGTTCTCTTCTGGGGCATGGTCGATATGTGGTTTGAAGCGATGTCGACCCTAAGTCTGATGAGCGTTTCTGTGTTTTTCTCTGCTGCCATTGGCATCATGCTGGGTATAGCAGCTTCGCAAAGCGACCGGTTTGAAGCATTTATTCGCCCGATCCTCGATACGATGCAAACCATGCCAGCGTTTGTGTATCTCATCCCTGCTATCTTCTTCTTTGGTATTGGTGCAACATCGGCAACCATGGCGATCATCATTTACGCTTTGCCTCCCATTGTACGACTCACCAATCTGGGCATCAGACAAGTTCCTGCACCTATGATTGAAGCTGCGCAAAGCTATGGCACAACGCGATTGCAAATGTTGCTGAAGGTGCAACTCCCACAAGCCTTGCCGTCGATTATGCTTGGAATCAACCAAACCATCATGATGGCGCTTGGACTAGCTGTGCTTGCTGTCTTCATCGGCGGCGGCGGATTGGGTGAAGAAGTTTGGAAAGCGATTGTAAAACTGAAAGTTGGCTGGGCATTCGAAGGCGGCGTTTGTATCGTTTTCATGGCAATTTTGTTTGACCGTTTGAGCTATGCAATTTCTGGCGTTTCCAGCGGGCAAGAAGGACCTGCTGGAGTTGGACCACAATTTCTCCTTTTACCGCAAAAATGGGATGAGTATCCGTTAGCCTGTGCAATTGAGCGTCCAATTTCTGCTATCTGGAATTATGTTAGTAAAACAGGTCAAACCATAACCAATTTCATATCAAGATTAGCAGGCAATACGAAATTGGCTGACTGGATTATTGCTCGACCATTTTTGGTTGTTGGCGGTATGTTGTTATTGATTATCTATTTTATCGGTCCTGAAATCAGGTGGATGAATAGTTTTCCTTCTTTCCTTGAGATTTCAATTCGGGAACCGATTGACTTTGTCATCGATTGGCTGACGGTAAATCCCTATTTCATAGCTGTTACAAAATTCATTCGCTCTTCGATATTTCTTTATCTTCTGGATCCTTTGGACAAGTTTCTTGTGGGCCTTCCGTGGTGGTATGTCATGATTGCTGTCGGCGGAATTGTATGGGCTTCTGTGAGTGCAAAATTTGCAGTTATGACGATGCTTTTTCTCTTCTTCCTCGCTGCGGCCGGATTATGGGAGATCTCACTCTTTACGTTAGCAGGAACGGCAGTATCTGTAATTCTGTGTATGGTGATGGGGGTTCCGCTTGGAATAGCTGCAGCCTATTCTAAAGCTTTGGATTCTATTATTCGACCCATTCTTGATGCTATGCAAACGCTACCTGCTTTTGTCTATTTGATACCAGCTTTGTTTTTCTTTGGCGGCAACAAAACCACAGCGGTAATTGCAACTGTAATTTATTCAATCCCACCTGTCATTCGCCTAACCACGCTTGGTCTGCGGCAATTGCCACCGGAAATAAACGAAGTATCTAACTCCTATGGCTCATCAACGTTTCAAACCTTGCTTAAGGTGAAACTGCCAATGGCCTCTCCATCTATTATGCTGGGTCTCAATCAGGCTGTTGTCTTCGCGCTTGCCATGCAAGCAATCACACCATTGATCGGGGGCCAAGGATTAGGCAAGGAAGTCTTTGACGCCATGAACAAGGCTGACATGGGCAAAGGGCTGGCTGGTGGGATCGGGATCGTGCTTCTGACAATCATGCTCGATCAACTCACGCAAGGATGGACAAAAAGACAGCGAAAAGCATTGGGGCTCTGATTGCAAGCGTAATTGTGTATCGACAAACTGGATATTCGGTGTTTTAATATCGTTCGTAACAAAAAGGGAGATGAACAAATGACAATTCATAAAAAAATTACATCCACACTTGGCGCAGGTGTATTTGCGGTTAGCATGACATTTGGCGCAGTTGGGACTGCGTCTGCAGGTGGTGTTTTGAAATCATCTGTCAATGACTGGACTGGTGGAGCGGTAATGTGTGAGATCGTTCACCAAATTGCAGAGCGTGAACTTGGTTATAAAATTAAACGAATTACAATGCCATCAGGCCCTGGACGCGATGAAGCTATTCGCTCAGGCGACCTTGATTATGGTTGCGAACTTTGGCCATCTTACTCAACGACCAAAGAGAAATACGTTAAAGAGTATGGCGGCGATGGATCAATTCTGAAAATTGCTGATTCTGGTGTTATCGGAGAATCAAGCTATTACGTACCGCGCTACCTTGTAGAAGGCGCTGATGCAAAAGCACCTAACCTAAAAACTTGGGAAAACATGAATGAATATTCTGACCTATTCAAAACGCTAGAGACTGGTGACAAAGGCCGTTTGCTTGGTTGTCCTACAGCTGCATGGCAATGTGAAGACACAAAGCGCATGGAATTGCTTGGACTTAATTATGCAGCCGTTGAACTGGGTTCAGAGGCGGCGCATTGGGCTGAAATGCAAGCCGCTTACAAACGTAAAGAGCCTTTCATTGCGTATGCGTGGGAGCCACATTGGATCCATGCTGCACTTGACCTTGTGAAGGTAGAACTTCCTGCCCACTCAGACGAAAAATGGCCTGCAACTGGTTGGGCAACGGATGTTACTTACAATTACGGCAATCCTGATTTTGTAAAAAATCACCCAGAAGTTGCCGCGTTGATTGAAAACTTCCGTCTTTCAAATGCTGAACAGGCTCCATTAATTCTTTCTATTGATGTTGATGGAAAAGAGATGGAAGATGTCGTTGACCAATGGCTAAAAGATAATGAATCAACCTGGAAGGGTTGGCTTAAGTCTGGAAGCTAAGTCTCAAATACATCCATGAAAAATTAAGACACCGCGGGCATTGCTCGCGGTTTTCTTTTATCTATACATCAGAAGAATTTTTGATCTTCTAATGTGCCATGATGATATGCTGTGCCTGTATGGGTTTTTAGTATGAACACAGAGAAAATTTGAGCTATAGGCAGATATCAGTTGATTGCAATGAAACTTTTGGCTCTCGAACATCTGGTTTTTCAAATAGATATGCTCCATAGGCTTACCTAATATTTGACCTATTCTTTAAATGGCGCACGAGCATAACCAAAAGTGGCGTTAGCCATAGGACAATTGTCACAACGCCCAGTGTTGCTGCTATGGGCCGTGAGAAGAAGCCTAGAAGGTCACCATCGGCCTTGATCATCGACGCCATGAAATTATCTTCAATCATATTGCCAAGCACGATGCCTAGAATGGCGGGTGCGACCGGGAAACCGTTTTCCTCCATGAGATAGGCAATAACGCCAAGTACTAACATTACGGTGATGCCACTTATTCAATTTATAAGAATACTGTTCTGCATGAGC
>CAZXZQ010000159.1:0-6719 GCA_964645215.1 uncultured Rhizobiaceae bacterium
CCAACGAGGTCAGCAATTCGTAGCCAATTGTGCCACATGCCCTTGCGGCATCGTCGACGGCAATTGTATGGCCAAAGAGTTCTACCCATTGTGCATCTTCAAGCTCTGCGTCTGATAAATCCGTCACATCAAATGCGGTGAGGTCCATCGAGACACGACCGAGCAGGGGAACCAGTTTACCATTGATCGCGCCGAAGCCACCTTGCGAATTTGTATCTCTCAACTTTACGCCACTGCCAGAACTTGCGCGGTGGAAACCGTCTGCATAACCGGCAGAGCAAATCGCAATCTTTGTGTCTCTCTCCAAGGTCTGTGTTGCGCCGTATCCCACGGTCTCGCCTTTTTTGGTGTGGCGGATTTGCAGAATACGTGCTTCTGCGGTGACCACCACTTGCATCGGATTTGGTACATCGTTCACCGCTTCACCACCATAGATGGATATACCCGGGCGGGTGATGTCGAAATGATAATCTGGCCCATGGGTAATGCCTGCTGAATTGGCGAAGGATTTTGGCATATCGGGAAAATGTTTGCCCACTTCCTGAAAGCACTTCAATTGCTCGCTATTCTTTGGATGCGCCATATCATCCGCACAGGCAAGATGAGACATGAGCAGCTTTACGTTTGAAATCGAATTGCTTTCTGTAAACGCAATCGTTTCTTCTGGGCGTAAGCCAAGCCGGTTCATGCCGGTATCGACATGCAGGGCGAACGGTTTATCCCCGCTCGTTTGCCACATGTTAATTTGCTCAAGCGAAGAAAGTACAGGTGTGAGGTTGTGGTTGAGAATGGTTGTAATTGTCTCGCTCACAATGCCGTTTAGCACATAAATATCAGCCTGCGGCGCGATTGCTCTTAAGCACTCACCTTCTTCTGCCATTGCCACAAAGAATGTTTTGCATCCTGCATTTGAAAGCGCCTGACCGACCTCCTCTAAACCCAAGCCATATGCATCTGCTTTGACAACGGCAGAGGCTTCCGCTTTGCCTGAAAGCTCATCAAGCTTTTGCCAGTTTGCAACGAGTGTTTTGAGATTGATTGTAAGATGAGGTGCAGTGGACATGATATCTGTTACGTGAACTAAATATCCACATGAAACATGTGACGTAGATTAGATCAAGCCAAACTATAAAATATGCTTACTCCATACGCTCCGGCAAATACTCATCCTCCATAATATCACTAAAGCGCGTGAATTCTGCTTGGAAGCCAAGATGGGCAGTGCCAGTTGGGCCGTGACGCTGTTTGGCGATAATCACTTCGGCGCGGCCTTTGGCGCGGCTAAGTTTTTCATTCCACTTTAGCCATTCTTCTGTGCCTTCTTCAGGCTCACCATTTTGGAGGTAATATTCATCGCGATACACAAAGATACATACATCCGCGTCTTGCTCGATTGAGCCAGATTCGCGAAGGTCTGAAAGTTGCGGGCGTTTATCATCGCGGCTTTCAACCTGACGCGAAAGCTGGGAGAGGGCGACGATTGGCACGTTTAGTTCTTTACCTAACGCTTTCAGGCCTGTTGTAATTTCTGTCACCTCTTGCACGCGGTTACCGTTTGAGCGGCCAGAGCCCTGCATTAGCTGAATATAGTCGATGATCAAAACATCCAAGCCCTTTTGGCGTTTCAAGCGTCTGGCACGTGCTGCCAATGCCGCGATGGAAATACCACCTGTTTCATCAATGAAAAGTGGAACGCGCTGCATTTCTTCGGTGCAAATAGTAAGCTTTGCAAAGTCCGCCTCGGTGATTTCACCACGTCTAATTTTACTGGAAGAAACTTCCGCTTGCTCTGAAATAATACGCGTGGCGAGCTGTTCAGCTGACATCTCGAGAGAGAAGAAACCAACCACGCCACCGTCCATTGATTTAGGAGAACCATCTGCTTCAGTGTCAGGCGTATAATTGCTGGCAATATTATATGCGATATTGGTGGCAAGTGAGGTTTTGCCCATGCCTGGACGTCCAGCAAGAATAATCAAGTCAGAGGGTTGCAATCCACCCATGCGCGCATCAAGCGCATCAATGCCACAGGAGATGCCAGACAAGCCGCCATCACGCTTATAAGCGGCAGCTGCCATATCAAGCGCTGTTTTGATCGCACTATCAAAGCTTTCGAAGCCTTTATTAGCGCCGCCAGATTCCGCCAATTCAAAAAGCCTGCGCTCCGCATCTTCAATCTGCATGGAAGGGGACGTTTCCAGTGGCGCATCATAAGCGATGTTCACCATGTCTTCGCCAATGTTGATGAGGTTGCGGCGAGTGGCTAGATCATAGATCGAACTGCCATAATCTTCTGCATTGATAATGGTGGCCGCTTCTGCCGCAAGGCGCGCAAGATATTGCGCGTAGGACATGTCACCGATTTTTTCATCTTGGGGCAAAAAGGTTTTAACGGTGATTGGCGTTGCTGCCTTGCCGCCACGGATCATGTCGCCGGTAACTTTGAAGATTTCGGAGTGAATTGCCTCCATGAAATGTTCAGGTCTTAGAAAATCAGATACGCGGTAATAGGCTTCATTGTTTACAAGGATTGCGCCTAGCAAAGCTTGCTCAACCTCAATGTTGTGAGGCGCTAGACGATAGCTTGCTTCTTCCCCACCAATTTTTGTAACCGCATCTGCCATGGTTTCCCTGCTCTCTCCAATTTTATCCCATAACTAGTTCATAGCGAGATTGAAATGACATTCAATCATCTCATAGCAGCAAATTTTGCGCTTAGTGTAAGTGTTACCACTATCCCCTCTATTCACAGGATGACGAAACTCTCAAAAAAGTTTTGGTTCGTTCGCTTGACAAGGATACCTGATTCGAAGGCTAAAAAATGACGGCTTGTGGACAATAGAATCAAAAAGGCGCGAAGCTTTTGCCCGCGCCTTTAATAATCATAAATATGATAGATGCTTATGAAGTTGTTTCTTCGTCGCTAGCAGCTTCTTCAGCGGGTGCTTCTTCTGATGCTTCGCCTTCACCAAGTTCAACATCATCTGGGTTGTCGAATACTTCTGACAGATCAACATCGTCCGCTTCAAAGTCAACGGCTGTATGTTCAAACTGATCATCTTCACGTGCTGTAAGATCTTCACCTGCTGCTTGACGCTCAGCTTCGTCTTCAGAGCGTGCAACGTTCACAGAGATATCAGCTGTTACTTCCGGGTGAAGCATAACTTGTAGCTCATGCAGACCGATCACTTTGATTGGAGTTGGCAGGATAACCTGGTTACGTGCAACCTTGAAACCGTTCTCGTCTAGTGACGCAGCAATATCGCGTGTTGATACTGAACCGTATAGCTGACCAGTTTGACCAGCAGAGCGGATCATTACATAGATATTGCCATCAAGTTTTGCTTTGATTGCATCGGCTTCTGCCTTGCGCTCATCATTGCGCGCTTCAAGGTCAGCACGTTGTGCTTCAAATGATGCTTTGTTTGCTGCATTTGCACGAAGTGCCTTACCAGTAGGCAAAAGGTAGTTGCGTGCATAACCAGACTTAACAGTGACGATGTCGCCCATTTGTCCCAGTTTAGCAATGCGTTCCAGTAGAATAACTTCCATAATTTAGTCCTTTCAAGATGACTCTAATTGCCGGGTTCCGGCGTTATGTGTTGATTGTTGTTAAAGACCCGAACGATGCCGCCAGCGGCAAAAATGAAAATCGGGAATAGGAATAATAAGATTGCCATATAGCTGAGGATCAACATGACATACAAAAATGTATTGTTCTTTGCTTTAAGGCGCATGTCCGCCAAGCCAACAAGTGCCAATGCCATAATGCTGACACCGGCAATAACGCTGGCAATTGCCTGAAGCGTGCCGCCAGCCATCACGGATATAACGAGCGAGCCTACGCCAATCGCAATCATGATTTTAGGCAAATTTAAGGTTGCAGATATATCGTCTTTAGGGCGCGGCATTAAGTTTGCCGAGCGTGAAATGCTTGTGGCAATTTGATAGTTCGCTAAATGAATGGTCAGCCAAAGCGCCGGGAAGATAAACGGTATAATCTTCAGAAAATATTCAACGAAAGAAACAAGCTCCTGTTCGCTCATTTGGCCAAGCTGTGGGTTTTGTTTTAAAGCTGCAGTAAGGGCCAGTCTCAGCTCTTGACCGTTCGCCTCACTAACATTGCCACCAATATATGCAGCGGCAATACAACCAATGATCAGCCAGATGCATAAATTAAAAAAGAGCTTTGGAAGTGGGTACCATTCCATCGTGCCATCTTCGAGCGGCTGTGCCAGATTAGATTGATGGCCAATGATCGAGGCAGGGATTGTAAAGATTAAGCCAGCTACAATCGCTGTTGAAGGAGATGCAATGCTGGCTGTTACAACAATTGTTACGATGGATGATGCAACACCAGCATGCGTCCCAAAAGAAACCGCCGCAAAATAGATCGGTAAAGAAGCAAAAAGAATTAAGAAAGCGCCGACAAGACCAAGCGATTGCGCTGATACCATGCAAAATGCTGATATGAGGCCTGCTAGAATTGATATTCCTATAATCTTCGGTGTCATTTCGCTGTCCTGTTTCAGGCATTATACCTGACAGTTAGAGGGGTACCCTCAACTTGGTTTCAATTTTTGCCACCCGCTCCAGGGGTGAAAGCGGCAAGGCAATAAAACTGCCTTGCCAAAAATCTTAATTAGCCAATCACGTAAGGCAATAGGCCTAAGAAACGTGCACGCTTGATTGCTTGCGCAAGTTCACGTTGTTTCTTCTGGCTCACAGCTGTAATGCGTGATGGTACAATTTTGCCACGCTCAGAAATGTAGCGCTGCAAAAGTTTAGTGTCTTTATAATCGATCTTGGGTGCGCCTGCGCCAGTGAATGGGCAAGACTTGCGACGACGATTAAATGGGCGACGACCGCCTGATGTTGATGCAATAGCCATTATTCTGCAGCTCCTTCGCTTGAAGCTTCTTCAGCTTTCTTCTCTTCGCGTGGTGGACGGTCATCACGGTCACGGCGCGGACGGTCTTCGCGGTCTGATTTCTTCATGATTGCAGATGGTTCTTCATCATGCTCTTCAACGCGGATTGTCATGTAACGCAAGATATCTTCATTAATGCGCATCTGACGTTCCATTTCTGCAAGTGCAGCCGCAGGTGCGTCAACGTTCATATGAATGTAATGACATTTGCGGTTTTTCTGAATTCTGTAAGCCGCTGTGCGCAAACCCCAGTTTTCAACTTTGCCTACTTTGCCGCCGTTCTCTTCAAGAATACCCTTGAATTGGTCAGCCAAAGCTTCAGCCTGTTGGCTGGAAATATCTTGGCGCGCCAAGAATGTATGTTCGTATAGTGCCATTTATGAAAGGCCCTTTCCTTATGTTTCATCTTCAGACGCATTACGCAAAGCCTGCACGCCGCCTTCTATGTTGCAATTTATGCAAAAGGAAAGGCGAAAGTGACGGTCGAGAGCGGAGACACGGATGGACGGAAAGTCTTGATTTTCCTCATGTATTTAATACATGCCAACGTTCAGCCACCAGCAATACGGCCTGAATGTGTGAGCTTATAGGGCAAAATCAAACAGGATGCAAGATGCTTAAACTCCAATTAAAGAGAACACCCTGCACCCGCAGCACTTGGTATAGAGTATTAAGGACCAAGCGCTAAATTAGCCAGCTGCCCGAAACAGGCTGGCTAAGCTAAACCTCGCGTTGGTTGGAAACGCGAGATTTAAGCCTATTTAGCCGGGTGCCCCGTAGGTAATGGCTACCGGGCCTCGTGTTGGTTGGGGTGTACGAGGCCGTGGTTTTACCAATGGTCATAAGGGGCCGACTATCTAGCCCAGTATTAGTTTGAAAATACGAGGCGAGCAGTGACAGGCGCTGTTCGAGTAATGCCTGGTAATTTTGCAAGTTCCATCAGCTTATCGATGCCACCTTCAATGCCTAGGTCTTCCGTACTTAAAAACACCATACCATTGGTTGTTGCCATTACTTTACTTTCAGAAATACGAACAACAAACATCTCGGCTTCAACATCAACTTCTGCGCCTAAGAAAGCAAGAGTGCCTTCAAATTCAGTAACTGTGCTGTCGCCAGCCGCAAGACCATTTACTTCTGCCATGTCAATTTCTGCAGTAAGTGTTGCGGTTGCAAGACCTTTAAACACATGCTCAAGCATGCGCTCATTGCGGATATCAATGTTTGTTTGAACTGACGTAAGATCAATTTCTACAGATACTTTACCATCATCTGAAACAGATCCGCTCAGGTTTTGGAAGTTATGGGATTCACCCACTACATCTTTTTTCACAGAACCAAATGAGATTCTTGATGAATCATTATCCAGTGTCCATGCGTGTGCCCCAGCCATGAAGCCCATTGTAAATAGTGCGGCAGTAATGCTGCCAGTAATTAGTTTTCTCATAAGTACCTCCATAAGAAATTTAGTCAGAAATAAGTCTTGTCAAAACATAACGTGTTACATCGTTGTTTTATTCGATCATTTTTTGATTTTTTTTTGAGGGCGCTAATTTCTCATGTATTATTATAGTTTTCCGCTTCGCCGCCGGCTTGCGTCCGTTCGCGGGCAAGCCCTTGCGCGACTCTTGTTATTCTCTGCCTTCTTTTAACTTCGGTTGTAAAACTGAGTTTACCAAGAAGACGATATGTGAAGTATGCGGGAGGGTGAAAGGACGGGGATAGATTTTTTGAGAATGACGGCTTCTCTAATTGGGTGTTTAGGTCAAGCTCTTTTTCTTTCTTTTTT
>CAZXZQ010000160.1:0-6698 GCA_964645215.1 uncultured Rhizobiaceae bacterium
GCTCTGGCTCTGGCTCTGGCTCTGGCTCTGGCTCTGGCTCTGGCTCTGGCTCTGAGGGAGCCTCCTTTTTGCCAAAGAGCGATTTAAAGAAACCTTTGGGCTTTTCCTCTGCTTTATTCTTGGCTTCCTCTTCGGTCGCTTTTTGTGCCTCGAGCTCCGCGGCTTCCTGAGCTGCAAGTGCTTCAGCCTCTTCTTTTAACCGCGCTTCTTCGGCTTCTTTTTCTGCTTTTAACCTAGCGGCCTCTTCAGCCTCTGCCTTTTTTGCAGCCTTTGCAGCCTCAGCCGCTTCCTTCTTCTTGGCAGCAGCTTCATCTTTTTTCTTCTGGGCAGTTTCAGCTTTAGCAAGCGCTTCTTTTTCTGCTTTTGCAGTGTCAGGTTTTTTCGCTGCCTTTTTAGGTGTCGCTTTCTTCGCAGCAGGCTTTTTGGGAGCAGCTTTTTCTTCTTTAACAGGCTCGACTGCCACCGCTACTTCGGGTTCAGCAACAACCTCCTCAATCTCCGGTTCAGGCTCGGCTTCTTTTTTCTTGCCAAACCCAAAGGAGAATATGCGCTTTAACAGTCCTGGTTTCTTTTCTTCAGCCATAAATTAGACAGTCCCTGCCTCGCGAATCGCGTTCCCTAATAGATGTTTACCGTTATGGCCTGAAATCTTCATTTCGACAATTTCTCCCTGTGGAAGATCACCTGTCTCGACCGTTGTGAATTGTGGCGTTCGACCAAGCCCGCCGCGTTCAACTAGAACGGGATAGGCTCCATCTGCCACATGGTTCAAATGTTTTGCATAAGAAGCTTCGCCCTTTTGGCGCAGACGCTTTGCTCTTTCTTTAACAACACCCCTATCAACTTGCGGCATGTTGGCCGCCGGTGTTCCTTCACGCGGCGAAAAGGGAAACACATGTAAAAAATCAAGCCCACATTCGTCAACAATCGAAAGTGAATTATCAAACATCGCCTCTGTCTCGGTCGGAAAACCTGCAATCATGTCTGCACCAAACACCATATCAGGACGAAGCTTTCGAACGGATTGGCAAAACTCAATCGAGTGGTCGCGAAGATGACGCCGCTTCATGCGTTTTAAAATCATATCGTCGCCATGCTGCAGCGACAAATGAAGATGCGGCATGAAACGCGTTTCAGTTGCAATTGCATCCATCAAGGGTTCATCTACCTCAATGGAATCAATTGATGATAAGCGTAGGCGCGGCAAGTCTGGCACTTGTTGTAAAATTTTCTGAACCAATTGTCCGAGCGTTGGCGAACCTGGCAGATCGGCGCCATAAGAAGTTGTGTCAACACCCGTAAGCACGACTTCAAGATAGCCATTATCGACGAGCTTTTTAACCTGCTCCACAATTGCACCCATTGGCGCGGACCGCGAATTACCGCGACCATACGGAATAATGCAAAACGTACAACGATGATCGCAGCCATTTTGAACCTGTACAAACGCACGGGAATGCCCGCCAAGCGAGTCAATCATATGCGGTGCAGTTTCCTTCACCTCCATAATATCATTGACGCGCACTTTTTCCGTATCGTTCACACCAAAGTCTGGCAACGCCTTATATGATTGTGCATGAAGTTTTTCTTCATTGCCGATGACAAGATCAATCTCTTCCATCGCGCCAAAACTCTCAGCTTCGGTTTGTGCTGCACAACCAGACACAATAATGCGCGCATTTGGGTTTTCCCGGCGCGCACGACGGATAGCCTGTTTTGCCTGTCGTACGGCTTCACCGGTTACAGCACACGTGTTGACAAGAATTGCACCATTGTCGAGCTGATCAAGGCCTGCTTCTTTTGCTTCGCGCAACATGACCTCAGATTCATAAGCGTTTAACCGACAACCGAACGTGAGTACTTTCAAACGTTCGTCACCTGTTTCTTCTTCCAAATCCATCAGGTGTTCTCACGCGTAAACTCACCCGTTTCAGGATTAAGCATTCCGGAAAATTCATATTCAGCCGGACCAGTCATCAAGATACGACCTTTCTCCGTCCATTCAATATGAAGGTCCCCACCAGGAACAGTGACCGTAACTTTGCGCCCGGTCAGTTCCTTGCGCATAGCGCTGACAGCAGCAGCACATGCGGCAGAACCACAAGCCTGCGTTATGCCCGCGCCGCGCTCCCATGTGCGCAGAATAATGTGACTATCAGATTTCACATTTGCAATCGAGATATTAGCACGTTCAGGGAAAACCGGATGAAACTCTAACAGCGAACCAATCTGCTCAAGATTATATTCCCAAACATCTTTTGGCGCCCAAAATACCGCATGCGGATTACCAATATTTGCAACGCTTGGCGTATGTAAGATCGGGTCATCAATCGGCCCCACCTGCAATTCAATGCCAGTTGTGTCTGCAAACTCTTCTTCAAGCGGAATATCTTCCCAGTCAAATTTCGGCACACCCATATCAACGGTAATACTGGTCTCGCTCTCATAATTCGCATTGAGCAAACCGGCTGCCGTACGGAATAGATAATCTGGTTTTGGCGCTTGCTCATTGAGCCATGAAACAACACACCGCGTGCCATTGCCACAAGCTTCCGCTTCCGAACCATCGCAATTCAAAATACGGATATTCGCATCAATATCTTCGTTTCCGCTTTTTGCAATTTCCATTATTTGATCAAATTTTGTGTCAGCATGACCATCTAACGCAATCGCAGCCTGTTCGCTAATTTTGGTCGCAGCTTCGCGAATATCGGCAACGATTATCTGATTGCCAAGACCATTCATTTTTACGAAAGGGACGTTCATATCACTCATAAGAAATGAGATAGTATTGTTTGCGACGAATTGCAAAGGTTTAGAGGCTTTTTACCTCACCCGGCCGCAGCACAATGAATGCATCATCCGCAAGGCCATGCTTCTCTCTTGCTTCTGCCAATGCTGCTGGCGGTGCTTCAATTTCCTCATAAGTGAGTTGAAACGTACCCCAATGATGGCCAATCGAAGTCTTTGCATTTATAAGCATATGCCCTTGAACTGCCTCATCCGGGTTTTGATGTTGGCCTTTCATAAACCAGCGTGGCTCATAAGCTCCAATGGGCAGGATAGCCAAGCGCAATTCGCCATGTTTTTCCGCCAGCGCTTTATAATTAATGCCCGCATGAAAGCCTGTATCGCCAATATGATAAATTTTGCCATTTGGCGTTTCCAAAACAAACGCTGCCCATAGTGCCATGCGCCGGTCTTTCGTGCCGCGCGCTGACCAATGATGGCAAGGTTCAAAATGCACACGCACTTGGTTTTTTAGATCAATAACATCATCCCAATCCCCAATGATGAATTTCGCCTCTGGTGCAGATTTTTTGACGATTGCATCATTGCCGAGTGGGCAGATGATCGTTGCGTTGTGCTCTTCTGATAAACGCTTGAGACTCGCAAGATCAAGATGATCATAATGGTTGTGAGAAAGCAGCACATAGTCAATAGGCGGCAAATCTTCAAACCGAACGCCCGGCGGGTTCACACGTGTCGGTCCAAACCACTGCGTCGGGCTTGCACGTTTGACAAACACAGGATCCGTGATGAAGTTCAACCCTTGCGTTTGAATAAGCAGCGTTGCATGCCCAATCATCGTAACCTTAAGTGCTTCACCTTCAACTTGGGGCTCTGGCTTCGCGCCATCAAACGGACTTGGAAATTCATCTGGCCATTTGGCGCGGCCGTCACCAATCAACATTTGGAAAACTTCAGTCAGCTTACGCGGCGCGATCCCTTCAGGATTGAAAAAAATCTGCCCATCAAAATGGTCAGACTTAGGGCCTTTATAATAAAAGTTTGATGGTTTCCACATTGTGAATATTCCACCTCCTGCCGCCGTGCCGAGCAAGCCAAGTCCCAGCCATTTTAAAAAACGTCTTCGTTTCAAGATAATCTCCACATCACTACAAAGCTTATGTAGCGCTATGAGCACAAATAGCCAATGATTGAGAAGCTATAATTTGAATGATATACTGTGATTCTGGTTAGCTCAAACCTCCCCCTCCATTTGGGAAAGCATTTGGCATGTAGAGCGGTTGATCTTGAAAACATCTCTTTCAGACATCTGCATATGGAGGGAATGCAAATTGTTGTTATGAAATGAGGTTTGCAATGAAACTATCTGCCCCAATTTTTAAACTAAAACACCAAGCAAAAATTCTATCCCGCGAGAAGAATATCCCCCTACACGCCGCACTTAATATAGTTGCCCAACAGCATGGTTTTAAACAGTGGAGCCAACTATCTGCTCATGAAGCCAAACAAAATCCTATAGGTCAAATTAGAAATCAACTGAAGCAAGGCGACCTATTACTCTTAGCTGCTCGTCCCAGCCATGGAAAAACTGTTCTTGCTATCCAATTATTGTTGGATGCAATTACATCTGGCAAACAAGGCTTTTTCTTCAGCCTTGATTACACAGAATTAGACATATGGGCTCAGATCAAAAAACTGGGCGTAGATCCTGAACAATTATCCGACAGATTATCGGTCGACACATCAGACGATATTTGTGCTGATTACATATCCAACCGATTAGCAACCGTTAAGGATCGGGCATTTGTTGTCATAGACTATATGCAATTACTGGATCAGAAACGCCAAAATGATGCGTTAGACATTCAGATAAAACAATTAGCCGAATTAGCAAAAACTACTGGCGCTACAATTATTATGCTTTCGCAAATTCACCGTTCATTTGAACTTTCAACAAAACCCATTCCTGATGTGGATGACATCAAACTTCCCAATCAGGTAAACTTAAGTAAATTCAGTAAAACCTGTTTCCTGCACAATGGGCAGATCAAACTACACGACCAAATACCAACACCTTGACAAATTTCCCATTTCCCTATTAATAGCCCTCATCTCATTCAGAGACCATAATTGAACACGTCAAACGGGACCCGAAAAGGTATAAAGAGATCCCCGCGGCAAACATCCGGCAGCGCGTTGCGCCCCCGGGTGCTTTTTTGGTTGCAAGCCCTTTCCCTGAAAGCGAAAGGCTTTCAGGACTAGAAAGTGCGTCAAAAAATGGTGTTTGCGTTTGAGATAAGAACTACCCACATATTCTTGAATATGTAGGTAATCTAGGTCTTTCCTTTTGAGCGTTTAGTGAAAAAGACAAGAAAGCCAGGCAGAAGAGAGAAGCAGAATGTTTGAATCACTATCCGATCGCTTGAGCGGCATATTTGACGGACTTACAAAACGCGGCGCCTTGTCTGAAAAAGACGTATCGGCTGCCTTGCGTGAAATTCGTCGTGCGCTCATAGAAGCGGATGTTGCACTGGATGTGGTGCGTGATTTCACAGAAAAAGTGCGCGAAAAGGCGGTTGGTGCAGAAGTCGTCAAATCTGTGACACCCGGCCAGATGGTTGTCAAAATCGTCCATGATGAATTGGTTGAAATGCTGGGTTCGGATGCGGATCCAATCAGTCTTGCCGCAACGCCGCCTGTAACCTTGATGATGGTAGGTTTGCAAGGCTCTGGTAAAACAACCACAACTGCCAAGGTCGCCAAGCGCCTGACAGAGCGCGACAAGAAAAAAGTACTGATGGCATCTTTGGACGTGAAGCGTCCTGCTGCACAAGAACAGCTTCGTCAGCTGGGTGAGCAAGTCTCCGTTGATACGTTACCAATCGTTGAAGGCCAGACCCCGGTTGAAATTGCAGCGCGTTCAGAACAAGCAGCAAAGCTTGGCGGTTATGATGTCGTCATTCTTGATACCGCTGGCCGCACCCATATTGATGAGCCACTCATGGTTGAGATGGCAGACATTAAAAAAGCGGGTAACCCTCATGAAATATTGCTGGTAGTGGACTCACTTACCGGTCAGGACGCGGTGAACCTTGCTAAAAACTTTGATGAACGTGTCGGCATTACAGGTCTTGTGCTTACACGGATTGATGGTGATGGCCGTGGCGGTGCAGCACTTTCTATGCGTGCCGTTACAGGCAAGCCGATCAAGCTCATTGGCACAGGCGAAAAGATGGAAGCGCTTGAAGACTTCCACCCGGGTCGTATCGCAGACCGTATTCTTGGCATGGGCGATGTTGTTTCACTGGTTGAAAAAGCAGCAGAAACCATCGATCAGGAAAAAGCCGAGGCGATGGCCAAACGCATGCAGAAGGGCGAGTTCGATTTGAACGATCTTTCTGAGCAGCTTACGCAAATGCAAAACCTTGGTGGCATGGGCTCGATCATGAGCATGTTGCCGGGCATTGGCAAAATGAAGAAACAAATTGAAGCCGCTGGCATGGATGACAGTATCTTCAAACGCCAGCAAGCAATCATTTCCTCGATGACCCGCAGAGAACGCAAAGCACCAAAGGTTTTAAACGCCAGTCGTAAGAAACGCATTGCAGCGGGTTCCGGTTCATCCGTGCAGGAAGTCAACCAGCTTCTCAAAATGCATCGTCAGATGGGCGACATGATGCGCAAGATGGGAAAAATGGGCGGCAAGAAAGGCCTTATGGGTGGACTTGGCGGCATGATGGGCGGCGGCCTCGGCAAGATGATGGGTGGCGCAGGCGGTATGCCTGGTGGCATGGGTGGTCTTCCCGGTGGTATGGGCGGCATGCCCGGTGGTGGCGCAATGCCAGACCTTTCTAAAATGAGCCCGCAGGAAATTCAGAAAATGGCGCAGGACATGGGCATCAAAGCGCCCGGTGGCAAAGGCCCGTTTGGGGGTAAGAAGTAATGAC
>CAZXZQ010000161.1:0-6623 GCA_964645215.1 uncultured Rhizobiaceae bacterium
CTGCCTATCATGGGTTGAGGTTTCACGACACGTTCGGGTTTCTTGCTTTCACATTGCATAGCATTGCGGTTGGGTTGCGTGACCTTGGCATGACGATGAACCCGCAGGCAGCGCATTATACATTACTCGGTATTGAAACGCTGAGTTTGCGTATGCAGCGCCATGTGGAAAATGCGCAAGCAGTTGCTGAATGGTTGGAGCAGCACCCAGCCATTGAAAATGTAAGCTATGCAGGGTTGGGAACGTCTCAGCAGAAAGCGCTTAAAGAGAAATTATATTCTAAAGGGGCAGGCGCTTTATTTACCTTTGCCATGAAAAATGGATATGACGCATGTATAAAACTAGTTGATAGTTTGGAGCTGATTAGTCATGTGGCTAATTTGGGTGATGCAAGATCTCTTATAATACATTCAGCTTCAACAACGCATCGCCAACTTAGCTCAGAACAACAAACATCTGCGGGAGCAGGTTCAAATGTTTTGCGTTTATCCGTTGGCATAGAAACAGCGGGCGACATTATTGCAGACCTTGATCAGGCCATTACAAAAGCCATTTCATAATAAGCATTTAAGAAACCAGTGTTCGCTCCTAATTGTGTCTTGGCTCTAGTATTTTCAGAAATATATATTATAATAATATAGTGCCCTGATTTAATACTGTGTTTAACATCTATTTGAGAGGGCTTTTTCATGGAAAGCAATGCAATTGAACAAGCAAGTGGCGGCGTAAGCTGGCTTGCACAAAATGGTATGAATATATTGATGGCGATTGTCATCATCATCATTGCCTACGTCGTGGCGGGTTTTGTCAAGAAGATGATTACACGTGTGGCAAACTCTAACGAAGCGTTAGACGATACACTCTTTGAATTTTTGGGATCGCTGGCAAGATACGCAATTTTGGCATTTGCTGGCATTATGGTGTTGGAGCGATTTGGCATAACGACTACGTCTCTCGTTGCGCTTATTGGTGCTGCTGGTCTTGCCATTGGCTTGGCGCTTCAAGGTACGCTTAGTAATCTTGCTGCCGGCGTAATGCTACTTCTTTTCCGACCTTTCAGGGTAGGTGATTTTATTGATGGCGCTGACGTCTTTGGTAAAGTTGAATCCATCACGCTTTTCACAACTGATTTGAGCACATTTGATAATCAACACATCATTGTACCAAATGGCGAGTTGTGGGGAACAAAAATTACAAACCACAGCCATCATCCGGTGCGTGGTGTGGACCTTACTTTTTCCGTTGGCTATGGCGCTGATCTAGAAAAAGCCAAGGCGACAATTCTTAAAGCCGTGAATGCAAATGAACATGTATTGTCTGACCCGGAGCCATGGATTGCAGTTGACGCGCTTTCATCTTCTTCAGTCGACATCCTTGTGCGTCCTTTCTGTAAGGGTGAACATTATTTTGATGTGCGTTACGCATTGCCACAAGCAGTGAAGCAAGAGCTTAATAAAGCAAAGATCGAAATTCCATTCCCGCATCAGGTTTATATTACCAAAAAAGCTTAAAGCGCTTTTACAGCATTCAAGCAGCCTTTGTTTCAAAAGAAACGATGGGTGTTTTTTTATGTTTTGTAAAATGAATTTATCCGTGAATTGACTTTGCTGTTCCTTGCCTTGCCAAACAGCTTGACTCGTATATGTTTTTACATCCTTTATTATGTGATTAAATTTGATTGCCAGGTTTAAATGGTAACCAGATTCCAATCTGGGGGGATGGAATATGTGTCGATTAAATGAAGTTCAACTTTTGAGAAATGTTGAACGTAGATGAGTGCAAAAAACCTACTTAGCGCTTTTGCTAAATCTATTTCAAAACCAGATATTCTATTACCTAATCTAGTGGCGGCGATCATTATCGCAGTGATGAATATAACGACTGCAATCTCCATCGGCGCATTGGTTTTCTCTGGCCCATTACTTCCATTCCTATCTACAGGAATTGGGTTGTTTTTAGTTGGGACAGTTGTGGGTGGCTTATTATTAGCTGCATTGAGTGGTTATAAGGCCGTGATTGGTGCCCCCCGAAGTGGGCAGGCGCCTTTGATGGCATCCTTAGCAGCCGGTATTGCGGTGACGATGCATGGCCAGCCTGGTGAAGTAATTGTTGCAACCGTTATTGCAGGCATTTTGGCAACAACACTCTTTGTAAGTATTGTTCTATATTTCATTGGTTGGGCAAAACTTGGCGGTATGGTTCGCTATATTCCTTATCCTGTTATGGGTGGTTTTTTTGCTGGTCTTGGATATCTACTTTTCAAAGGGGGAGTACTGGTAACCCTAGGGCCATTGGTTTCTACAGATGATTTATCCAGTTTTTTAAGCACACCTGCTTTATTGCATTTAGCACCAGCTATGGCATTTGCACTTATTTTATATGCGGCTGATCAGCGTATTAAACACTGGGCGCTAATGCCCGCATATTTATGTGTGAGTGTTGCTATTTTTTATATCTTTATGTTTGCAACTGGCACTTCAATTGAAGCGGCTTCAGATAATTTTTGGCTTCCTAATATAGGTGATGAAAACATAAAATTCTTGCCGGTATTCACGATTGACCAATTTGCACTGGTCGATTGGACTGCTGTTCTTGGTCAAGCGAGTACGATTTTTATTATTGTGTTGATGAGTGTGATCATGTTGCTGTTAGATACTTCCGGTATTGAAATTGCGGTCGATCAGGATATGGATCCTAATCGCGAATTAAAATCTGCCGGAATTGCTAATATGGTCAATGGGCTATGCACTGGCGTTCTCTCCATACAAGCCGCCGCTGACACCGCGTTTGTTCATAAACTTGGTGGGCGCCAGTTTATTATGATCCTTATCTATTCATTGCTTGTTGCGGCTGTGATCGTGCTTGGGCCAAGCCCTATTGCTTATGTGCCGACATTCTTGTTGGGCGGTTTGCTCATTTATATTGGTATTGATTTTTTGATGTCATGGGTTTGGCAAACGCGCAAAAAGCTACCACTAAAAGACTTTATGGTGATTTGCTGCATTCTTTTGGTTGTAGCGTTTTATGGAATCTTAGAAGGTGTTGGTGTTGGCGTTCTGCTTGCCATCTTCCTATTCGTTCATAGCTACAGCCAGCTGAGCATTATTAAATCCAGCATGACTGGCCGTGAGCATGTCAGCAATATTGATCGCGATATTGAACAAACGCGATATTTAGATACGCATGGCTCGCAAATGCATATATTTGTGCTGCAGGGGTTCTTATTTTTTGGCACCGCGAGCCGGTTGCTTGAAGATATTCGCGCACTTCTCGAACATCCCGATCGAGCAGAAGTATCATTTCTTATCCTTGATTTTAAGCGGGTGGATTCAATGGATACTTCCGCTGCCAATAGTTTTGCGAAACTTCTTCAGATTTGCAAAAAGAGAGGCATTTATCTGATGCTTACAGACTGCTCGCCTGAAATTAGCGAGCGTTTTAGTAGTTTGATTGAGGATGATGCTCAGATGGCCGACATGTGCAGGGTATTTGGCGCACTGGACGAGGGTGTTGCATGGTGCGGTGATAAAATTTTGAAGAATTTTGACAAAAGTCATGATGATCAAAGCGCAATAAAACTATTAAAGCAACTCTTTGGGAATAAAAACGCCGCTGAGATTGTCTCTCCATATTTTCAAGAAATTTCCGTGAAGCAAGGAGAATATCTTTTCAAGCAGGGAGAGAAAGGAGACGCACTCTTTTTGATCATAAAAGGTGCGGTTTCTATTGTGGTTGATTTGCCAAACGAGGAGCGGCTCCATTTGCGCACCATGCGCACTGGTGCAATTTTAGGTGAGATGGCATTATACACGTCCAGCACGCGTTCCGCTGCAGCTTTGGCCAGTGAAGAGAGTATCTTGTTGCGACTGGATGAGAAGTCTTATGCCAAACTCAATAAAACCAATCCAGTTGAGATGGGCCTCTTTCATAAGTTTATTGTGAGCCTTATGTCAGAACGGCTTGGGCGTGCGAACAGAGAAATTATTGCACTTTCGCGATAAAATTGGATGACGCTAAAATTTCTGCAATAATATCCCTCTTGCACATCGTCTACGCATCCTTTACCAATGGCGCTATGAATATTTTAGCACTCCTTCTTAATACTCTGCTGCTCGCACTTATCTGCGATCGTCGGGCTCGTATATAGAAGGGCGTCCGGCGGTCGATAAGGCATCCCGCCAAGCCCTCAAAAATTTCAATTTTTAATTTACTCTATCCACGCTTCGTGTAATTGAATTACTCTGCGTCAGAGAGATGGTTTAGGAACAAAAGAATGACTGACACACAAACAAACCCGTCTGCAATTATGCCTTTAGCAGATGAAAAATATCGTGCTTATGATCAAGTCGATATTTCTGATCGGACTTGGCCCACCAAGACAATTGATACGCCGCCTATTTGGTGTTCGGTTGATTTGCGTGATGGCAACCAGGCGCTAATCGACCCGATGGGGCAGGACCGTAAGGAACGGATGTTCAAGCTGTTGCTTGATATGAAGTTTAAAGAAATCGAAATTGGTTTTCCATCTGCATCACAAACAGATTTTGATTTTGCGCGCTGGTGCGTGGAACAAGGCAATGTGCCTGATGATGTTTCTTTGCAGGTCTTAGTGCAGTGTCGCCCAGAACTTATTACGCGCACATTTGAAAGCCTTGAAGGTGCAAATAAGCCTATCGTGCATTTTTATAATTCCACGTCGGAACTTCAGCGCCGTGTGGTATTCGGCCAAGATCGCGATGGCATTAAACAAATAGCGGTTGATGCTGCAAAAATGATCCGCGATATGGCGGAGAAGGCTGGTGGCGGTTATCGCTTTGAGTATTCGCCGGAAAGTTTCACCGGCACCGAACTCGATTTTGCGTTAGAGATTTGTAATGCGGTAACAGCAGAAATTCAGCCAACAGCGGATAATAAGTTGATCCTGAATTTGCCAGCAACTGTGGAAATGTCGACACCGAATATTTATGCGGATCAAATTGAATGGATGAGCAGAAATTTGGATAATCGTGAAAACGTCACGCTTTCACTTCACCCACATAATGACCGTGGCACAGGTGTTGCTGCAACCGAGATGGGATTGATGGCTGGTGCTGACCGGGTTGAAGGCACGTTGTTCGGCAATGGCGAACGCACTGGCAATGTTGATCTCGTGACATTGGCATTGAATATGTTCACACAAGGCGTAGATCCGATGCTTGATTGTTCGGATATTCCGCGCATGAAAGACGTTTACGAATATTCGAATCAATTGCGGATCCCCGAACGCCATCCTTATGTGGGTGAGCTGGTTTATACCGCGTTTTCTGGTTCGCATCAGGATGCCATCAACAAAGGCATGAAGGCGCTAGAAAAGGCAAACAAGCCGTTGTGGGAGGTGCCTTACTTGCCGATCGACCCGCAAGATGTTGGCCGTGACTATGAGGCGATTATTCGCATAAATTCGCAATCGGGCAAGGGAGGGATTGCTTACATCATGGCGCAGGATTATGGCATTCAATTGCCACGTAATCTGCAAATTGAAATGCGCCAGCTTGTGCAACGCATCACAGATGAAGAGGGTATTGAATTACCCTCAGCACGCATTCATGAGGTGTTTCAGGAAACCTATGTAAACCAACCACAAGGGCGCTTGAAATATATAGACCATCACACAGTGCCTGTGGGTGAACATGGCTCTGGCATGCGCAGCCTTGAAGCAAAGATTATGGACGCGGGTGCAGAAATTGCGATAACCGGTGAAGGAACAGGCCCGATTGACGGATTTGTTGATGCTCTTTCCAAACACACAAGCAAAGTCATCTCTGTGATTGATTATTCAGAACATACGCTCCGGCCGGGGGCTGACGCTTCCGCTATTTGTTATATGGAAGTTGAAGTGGATGGTAAAAAAGTCTTTGGTGTAGGCGTGAACTCTAATATCTCAGCGGCATCTCTGGAAGCTCTGGTGAGTGCGGTGAACTTGGCGGGCTAGTACCCGTTCACAATCCCTTTATTGGGCGCGTATTTGCAATTCTAATTATTATATAATTAGGGTACATATGAATTGCACCAATTGAGAGGGTTTTTCATGGGCATTTCGCGTCGGTCATTTTTGGGTGGAACTTTATCATTTGCGGTTGCTGCAAGTGTCAATCAAGTGCATGCGGCGAGTGTTTCTAAAATCATCCGTGGTGACGCGATTAAATTCAACGGTACGGTTGTTGATCTTGGTCCGCTAAAGAAGTTTTACAGAGGTAAGCTTGGTAAAGGCATTTGGACTGGCAGAAAAGGTCTGAACAAACGCGGAGCAGAACTGGTCAAAGTTTTGCAGGGTGCGGGTGCGGATGGGCTAGAGCCACGTGATTATCTCTCAGCGCTTCCTAAAAATATTCAAAGCCTATCTGGAAATGAATTGGCGGGAGCAGAACTATATCTTAGCCAATCGTTTTGGAAATTTGGCAGAGACTTGTCCGCAGGCCGTACTACGCCAGCCGTTTCTGAACCAGATATTGTAATCTCGCGTAAGACAACAGATGTTCAAGGCTGGCTCAAAGTTGCTGCGCGCAAAGGGGCTGCAAATGTGGTTGGTCAACTTCGTCCCAAGCATGCTCAATATCTTGCACTTCGAAAGGCGTTGACAAAAA
>CAZXZQ010000162.1:0-6613 GCA_964645215.1 uncultured Rhizobiaceae bacterium
GTCGTGGTTTGCAGGTCGATATTCATGCGCCGATTAGCACCCAATCTAAAGGATTTTTCAGACCTGGCAAAAAAGCGCCGGTCATTCTTTATGTCCACGGTGGTGGCTGGATCAAAGGTACGAAGGAAAAGATTTATAACCTTGATAAATTCGCGACGCAGCGCGGTTGGATGTTGGTTTCCATCACTTATCGTCCTGTGCCACGCACCAACATTGATGGCCAGGTGAGGGATGTTGTGGACTCGATTAACTGGGTACGCAAAAACATCCAGCGCTATGGTGGTGACAAAAAGAAAATAGCAATCATGGGGCATTCTGCAGGTTCGCATCTTGTGTCACTTGTGGCGGCTAAGCGTCTTGCAGGGCCATTGAGTGCTGTGATTGCCAATGATGTTCAAGCCTATGACATGGTTGCCTATGGTGCGATGCGCGGTAGCCTGCCACATGTATATGCAGCAGCGTTTGGATATGAAGCGAGAAACTGGGTGAAGTGGTCTCCAGTAACCTATGTAAGACGCGGCGCAAGCGGCGGATTGCCGCCTTTCATGATTTTGTATTCCAAAGGAAACTACGCACGGCGTAAAGCGCTTTCTCATGGCTTTGCAGCAGATTTGCGAGCCAAGGGCGCACGCGTAACGCTGTTTGATGGCAAGCGTTATTCACATGGTTCCATCGCTCGCGGCATTGGCCCAAGTCCGCAGGTCACACAGTCTGTAGAGCGGTTCTTACGCAGAGCTTTTCGCTAAAAAACTCTAGGTCTTGAGCCTAGCATTCTTCAAATTTACGCATTTATATGCAAACCTGTTGCTAAGGGTGAGAATCAGAGCGGAAGAATTTTTATGGATATGTTTGCATTGGGCATGATCATCGTGATCGTGGTGTATGGAATTTACATATACAATGGCTTGGTAAAAGCACGTCAAATGGTGCGCGAAGCCTGGAGTGGCATCGATGTGCAATTAAAGCGTCGAGCGAACCTCATACCCAATCTCATTGAAACTGTTAAAGGCTATGCTGGACACGAAAAAGATACGTTCACGGAAGTCATCGAAATGCGCAACAAAGCGCAGGCGGTTGCCGCGGGTGATGTTGAAGGACGTGCGCAGGCAGAGAGCATGTTAAGCGCTGCAATGGGCAAGCTTTTTGCACTTTCGGAAGACTATCCAGACTTGAAAGCAAATGAAAATTTTAAGGATCTTCAAGATTCATTGGAAGAAATGGAAAGTGAAATCCAGATGGCGCGGCGTTATTACAATGGTGCGGCAAGAGACTTAAACGTAAAGGTGGAGAGTTTCCCATCAAACCTTGTTGCAAATACGTTTAAGTTTGATCAAGCGGATTATTATGAAGTGGAAGACGAAGCCGACCGCGCAGTGCCAAAGGTTGATTTCGGGAGCTAATCCATGATTGCATCATTTGCGCGTTTATTTGCGAGCGCTTTGCTTGTAATTTTAATGTTGTCATCCGCGATGGCGGAAGAAGTCATCCGAAGTTTTGATAGCCTAGTGCAAGTTCAAAAAGACGGTTCATTCATCGTATCAGAAACGATTGTCGTCAAGGCAGAGGGACGTAAAATCAAGCGCGGTATCTATCGTGATTTCCCGCTCAACTTTGAAGATGCTGATGGTAACATTCGCAAAGCCGGCTTTGAATTAATCTCGGTTACGCGCGACCATAAACCTGATAATTCAAGAGTTGAAAAACAGGGCAATGGCCTTCGCATCTATATTGGCAGGAAAAATCACTTTCTAAGCCCAGGTGTCTATACTTATATCATCAAGTACAAAACCACGCGCCAGATGCGGTATTTTGAAAACCATGATGAAGTTTATTGGAATGCGACAGGCAATTTTTGGGATTTTCCAATTCAGAAAGTTCTAGCCCAAATTGTTCTGCCTGAAGGTGGCGTTGCAACCGACTGGGATGTGTTTACCGGTCGTATAGGCTCGACGGAAAAAGACGCGACCATCGGCAAGATTGCAGGCAAGCGCGTTATAAAATATCGTACCACAAGGACGTTACAAGCCGGCGAAGGTATGACGGTTCTGGCTAAAATGCCGAAAGGCGTGGTCAATCCACCAAGTGATGCCCAGAAACGCGCATGGTTTTGGCAGGATAATTTAGCGATCATAATCGGTACATTGGTACTCATCTTTATTTCGCTCTACTATTTTCTGATGTGGTGGCGCATTGGTCGTGATATTCCACAAGGTGTGATTGTACCGCGCTGGAAAGCACCGGAGGGAGTTTCACCAGCACTCGTCAATTACATCGATCAAAAAGGACTGTCTGGCAAAGGTTTTGATGCAATTTCATCCGCAATACTGAGTTTGGCGGTGAAGGGGCTGGTCAAGGTTTCAAAACCGCAAGATGGAGACGTGACGATTGAGGTGACAGGAAAATCTACTGATAGCCAACTGCCAATTGGAGAAGCTTCCGTTCTATCTGCTCTTAGCAATACTTCAGACAATCTATTGGCTCTCAATACCATTTACGGTGAGAAGATAAAAAAGCTTCAATCCAATTTCGCCTCTGCAATGGAAAAAGAACACCGCGATAAATTCTATAGACATAATTATGGCTGGGTGGTGCTAGGAATTATTCTTTCCGTTTTGGGGCTTATTGCTTCTTTGGTCAGTGCTGATCTAAGCGAAGATGCTTGGGGTGGCTTATTTGCGGGAGGCATTTTTACCGTTGTTTTCTCATCACTTGTGCTTGGTATCGGTAAGAAATTACTTTCTGCTGGTAATTTGTTTGGCAAGATATTCACCCTAGCCATCATGGGCGTTATGACATTTTCATTTCTGTCCGTTGGTTTTCAGATGCTGGATTCGATTTTTGATTTTATAAAAGGTCAGCAGGCAATCTTCACATTTGTTATTGGGATATTGGTGCTCAACGTCGTCTTCTTTTTCCTTCTTGGTGCGCCGACCTCACTTGGCCGCAAGCGCATGGATGAGATCGAAGGTTTGAAAACCTATCTCACTTTGGCCGAAAAAGACCGCATGAACATGGCGGATGTACCTGATTTTTCCACCGAACATTATGAGGAATTGTTGCCCTATGCAGTTGCATTAGGCGTTGAAAAGCCATGGTCTAATAGTTTTGAAATTTGGCTTGCCGCCGCTGTTGCAGCAGGTGCTGTTGCTGCTACCTATTCGCCCGGTTGGTATGGTGGTCGTAACTTTGGCTCAGATAGTATTTCTGACACCATGGGCGATTTATCAAGCTCCATGCAATCGGATTTTTCATCCTCCATGCCAGTACCTAAATCATCCTCATCCGGCTTTTCTGGCGGCGGAAGTTCTGGCGGTGGCGGTGGCGGCGGTGGCGGCGGCTGGTGATTTTGCCTTTGCCTTGGCTCGCGTCTTGCTCTTGGCGGCGTTCTTTTCGGTCTTGGAGAGCATTACTTCGCGTGTCGTAGCGGCAAGTTTTTCTGCAATCCCGATTTTGAAACACCGCTCAAGGTGGCTACGAAGTTCAGGTTGAATTTTTAATTCTTTACGCAGCTTATTCGCATCAATACGCATGAGGCGGCTTGGCTGAGAAATCGTTACCGTTGCATTTGCAGCGCCACCATCAAGACATGTAACCTCACCCAGCAATGAACGCTTGTTTGCGGTTGCAACGGTTCGATTGTTAAGTGTTACTTCAGCCTCACCATCAGCCAAATAAATTAGATGCTCAACCGGGCGGCCTTCCTGTATCAAGAGTTCTCCGGGCTTGGCATCGCTCCAAACACCAAGCTTCACAAGTGGTCGCGCATATTCATTTTCGATTTCTGGCAGGGCGTATTTTAAGAAGGCGGCCTCATCGACTGAAAATCCCATCATATGGCGCAGAATATAAAGTCGTGTAATGCCATAGATACTCACAATAATCCAAAAGACCTGAATGAGCAGGGACGACAGATTATAGGCTTCAATGATCGAAACCAAAACGCATGATGCGGCAATCATATTTAATGCTGGATAGATAAATCCTCTGCCTTGGATAAACCCAAATTGCAGTGCAGCATAGGAACCAAGATAGAAAGCAACGCCGACAATGCCGACGGCTGCATAGATTGAAACATCAGATAATTGCTCAAGCATATGCCCCTCCGTAGCAATAAACCATGCAATATCATGAGCCTATTCACTTACACTCAAATGTCCATTCAAAATTTAACAATAACGACATGACATGTGTAAAAGATCACAGCTTAAATTGCCTATATCCCTTGCCACGAATCGCCCCATTGGGTAACTCCTAATCATGGGTAATGATTTGATTCCACCTGGCGGCGATGATGGGAGCGATGTTGAGGCAGTAGACCTTAAATCCGCACTTGAAGAACGCTATCTAGCTTATGCGCTTTCCACGATCATGGGGCGTGCGCTTCCTGATGTGCGCGATGGCCTCAAGCCAGTGCATAGACGTATCCTTCATGCCATGCGTATTTTAAAGCTTGATCCCAATACTGGTTTCAAAAAATGTGCGCGCATTGTGGGCGATGTTATCGGTAAGTTTCACCCGCATGGAGACCAAGCTGTATATGATGCTCTGGTGCGTTTGGCCCAGGATTTTGCTCAACGTTATCCGCTGATCGATGGGCAGGGCAATTTTGGTAATATTGATGGCGATAATGCTGCTGCCTATCGCTACACCGAAGCGCGGATGACAAGTGTTGCGACGCTTTTGCTTGAAGGTATTGATGAAGACGCAGTTGATTTCCGTCTTACCTATAATGAAGAAGACAAAGAGCCGATTGTGTTGCCGGGTGCATTTCCAAACCTTTTGGCAAATGGCTCTTCCGGCATTGCAGTTGGCATGGCAACAAACATTCCGCCGCATAATGCTGCTGAACTCTGCGACGCTGCAATGCATCTCATTAAGTTTCCAAATGCTGGTATTGAAAAGCTTGTCGAATTTGTAAAAGGGCCGGACCTTCCAACAGGTGGCGTGATTGTTGATGATCATGCATCGATTGTTGAGGCTTATAAGACGGGCCGTGGTGGTTTCCGCGTTCGTGCAAATTGGGAAAAAGAAGACACAGGCCGAGGCGGTTACCAGATCGTCATTACTGAGATTCCTTATCAGGTTCAAAAGTCGCGTCTGATTGAGAAAATTGCCGAATTGTTGATGAACCGGAAATTGCCATTGCTTGGCGATATTCGTGATGAATCTGCTGAAGATATTCGCATTGTGCTTGAACCAAAATCGCGCGCTGTTGAAGCTGAGATTTTGATGGAGTCACTCTTCAAACTAACTGATTTTGAAAGCCGTATTTCGCTTAATATGAATGTGCTTTCTGGTGGCAAAGTGCCGAAAGTAATGTCATTGCGCGAAGTCTTGCGCGAATGGCTTGATCATCGCCGTGATGTGCTTGTTCGGCGCTCCAAATATCGTCTTGCACAAATTGAACGTCGCTTAGAAATTCTTGGTGGCTTGCTGATTGCCTATCTCAATATTGATGAAGTCATCCGTATTGTGCGTTATGAGGACAATCCGAAACAGGCATTGATCGCACGGTTTGATCTCACAGATCTGCAAGCTGAATCTATTCTCAATATGCGCTTGCGCTCTTTGGCGAAACTTGAAGAAGTTGAAATTCGTACTGAGCATGACAAGCTTTCCGCAGAGAAAGATCAGATCGAAGCATTGCTTGGCTCAGAAGATCAACAATGGTCTGTTCTTAAACATGACATAGGTGAAGTGAAAAAGACCTATGGACCAAATACCGAATTAGGCAAACGCCGCACCCAATTTGGTGATGCGCCAGAATATGATCTTGAAGCCGTTCAACAGGCAATGATTGAGAAAGAACCGGTTACAATCGTGCTTTCTCAAAAAGGATGGATACGTGCAATGAAAGGCCATGTGAGTGACTTAGCATCTCTCACATTTAAGGAGGGCGATAAACTTCTGACGGCTTTCCATGCGGAGACGGTTGATAAGGTTATTCTGTTCACCACAGGCGGTAAGTTCTTTACGCTCGGCGCTGATAAACTGCCCGGTGGGCGAGGGCATGGTGAGCCGGTTCGCGTGATGATTGATATGGATAATGACACGGATATCATCGCAGCCTTTAAATATGATCCTAAGCGCAAACTGTTGGTTGCATCCCGCGCTGGCAACGGCTTTGTTGTTGCAGAAGAAGATGTGATTGCAAACACGCGTAAAGGCAAGCAAGTGCTTAATGTGAAAATGCCAGATGAAGCAGCCGTATGTGTGTATTCCGATGGTGATCATCTTGCTGTGGTCGGTGATAATCGCAAACTCTTGATTTTCGCAATTGATAGCATTCCGGAAATGGGACGCGGTAAAGGTGTGCGCTTGCAAAAATATAAAGATGGTGGCATTAAAGACGTAAGGGTTTTTAATAAAGCTGATGGCTTAACGTGGGAAGATTCCGCTGCTCGTGTGCATACACGAACACTGGAAGAACTTGAAGAATACGTGGGCGAGCGCGCGCAGGCTGGGCGTGTCGCGCCTAAGGGCTTCCCGAAAAACGGTAAGTTCAGTGCGTAGGGTCGCGCAATTTATTCTCGGTTTTCTATTTGCAGGCATATGTCTTATTGGCATTGGTGTCATTGGTTATGGGGAATACCAAAGAGTTTCGATGGATGAG
>CAZXZQ010000163.1:0-6547 GCA_964645215.1 uncultured Rhizobiaceae bacterium
CTAAATTCAGAAAAATTGATCAGTTGTGCAGTCCAACTTCCAATTCAGTCCAGGCCCTAAATAAATAAACTTATATTGTGTAGTTTTCAGCAAACTATGGACAATTCGTGCGACTCTGGATAAAAGCGCATAAATAGTATGAGCCTTACCTAAATTTGGCCATTTTAAGTTTGTCTTTAGAGCGCGGTTTAAGTAAAAACCAATGCGTAAACAGATATAAAAGGAAATAGCGTGTCAACTTTCGACAAAGTCGCAGATATCATCTCAGAAACCAGTGAAATTCCTCGTGAGGACATTTCACCAGAAAGCCACACAATTGATGATTTAGGCATTGATAGCCTTGATTTTCTAGATATTGTTTTTGCAATCGATAAAGATTTTGGCATCAAAATCCCATTGGAATCCTGGACACAGGAAGTAAATGACGGAAAAGCTTCTACAGAAGAATATTTCGTTATGAAAAACCTCTGTGCTAAAATTGATGAGCTTGTAACAGCTAAAGGCTAATCGCCTTTTTAATAGCATGCTGTGACAACCCCCTTCATAGGGGGTTTTTGCGTATTTAGGGAATGAATAATGCAACTTGAATATTTTCAAATGATTGACCGCATCCCGAATGTGGATCTTGAAGCAAAAGTGCTAAACGCAACATCAGTTGTGCCCGATGAAAGCCCAGTATTTGAGGGGCATTTCCCGGGCCATCCATTGGTACCGGGCGTATTGATGATCGAAACGATGGCACAAGCCTCCGGCATTTTGATCATGCACACAATTGATTTTGAAAAAATCCCACTTCTAGCCGGCGTTAAAGAAGGCAAGTTGCGCGACTTTGTTGGCCCTAAAACAGAACTTGAGATTAAAGCAACTATAGAGCATGAAGGCTCAGGTTTTGCCGTAACGAAAGCTGAAATCCGATCTCAAGGAAAACGCGTTGCAAATGCGCAACTCACCTTCACCATTATGCCTTTCCCAAGCCCTGATCTGCAGCAAACCATCAAGGCCCAGGTTGCGGACATGAAAAGTTAAGTTTAATCTACTACTCACGACTCAACATCAATCGGTTTGTACTTGGGACCGCCCATTATGTCTTCACACAATAAAGAAGTTTTCATCACCGGCATTGGCCTTGTGTCATGTTATGGCGAAGGTGCCGAGCATCATTGGAATGTGCTTGGCGGCGATGAAGCGCCTGCCCCTATTATCGCGACGGAAACTGTTCCGCCTTATGGGGTGCATCCACTACCAGAAATGGACTGGATGTTGCAAATCCCGCGCAAAGATCAGCGCCAAATGGAAAATTGGCAACGCCTAGGAACCTATGCAGCGGGTCTTGCGCTTGATGATGCCGGCATAGACGCCGAAGGAGAACTGCGCTCCACAATGGATTTGGTAGTGGCAGCTGGTGGTGGCGAACGCGACGTTGAAACCGATGAAGCAATTTTAAAAGACGCCGTTGCAAGCAACGACAAAGAGCAACTCATCCTTGATCGTTTGCGCACTGATTTACGCCCAACGCTTTTCTTGGCACAACTTTCAAACTTGCTTGCGGGTAATATCTCTATCGTTCACAAAGTAACCGGTTCATCCCGCACTTATATGGGTGAAGAAACAGCAGGTGTTACTGTCATTCAAAATGCGGTTTCCCGCATCGCATCTGGCCAGTCATCACACATGTTGGTGGGTGGCTCATATAATGCGGACAGACCGGACGCACTCCTACCCCACGCGCTTAATCATTATTTATATGATGGTGGCACAGAAGGTGTTCATGCTCGCCAAGCAAAAGGTGGTGGCATGCGCATGGGCAGTGTTGGTGCATTCCTTGTGCTTGAAGAAGCAGAACACGCAAAAGCACGCGGCGCGACCGCATATGCCAAGCTGACAGGCGTGTCATCTGATCTCGGCAAGCGCGAAGGCGACAAAGGTTCTGCACGATTGGACGTCATGTATGATGCTTTAGGCACAACACCAGATGCTGTCATCTCCGGCGTTACCGGCGTTAGCGAGGCAACACAGTTTGAGTTAGATTATCTTTCAGCAAAGCTTGGTGAAGATACCCCTATCCGTGCATTCCAAACATTGATTGGCCAACCACTTGAAGCCACTTTCCCTACAGGTGTGGCTCTTGCAGCACTGGCCTTGAAGAATAACGGGTTCTACGCACCATTTGAAGCAAATGAAAAAACTGCGGACAGTGATGTTTCAAACATTATGGTAACATCAATCGGCCATCATTGTGGTGAAGGCTTTGCAATGGTGAAGAAAGCTTAACGGCTTAGGAGATCAAAATGAGCAAATTTACAGATCATAAAGGCCGCCCAATCATTGTTGTTACCGGTCTTGGTGCCGTAACCTCACTTGGTCAAGGCGTTGATGAAAACTGGGTAAACTTAACTGCAGGCAAATCTGGCATACACGCTGTTAAGCGGTTTTCGACAGAAGGTCTCAATACACGTATTGCTGGTACTGTTGATTTCATGGAACCAGAAGAAATATCAGCGCCCGGCATTTCATATGCTATGGCGGATTCCACCACAGAAGAAGCGCTGAATGATGCAGGATTTGGCAAAAATGGATTTCCTGGGCCACTCTATTTTGCTGCACCTCCGGTAGAACTTGAATGGCAACATCGGTTTGACCTTTTGAGCAATACATCTGAAGGTGAAATTGGCTACGAGCGTATGCTTTCATCTGCACGTGAACATAAACAAGAAAAAATGCATAGCCTCATTCAACTTGGCACAATCGCATTCCGCTTGGCTGAAAAATATGAAACGCGCGGCCTACCAATCTCATTATCAACCGCATGCGCATCAGGCGCTACAGCACTTCAACAAGGCATTGAAGCCATTCGCCGTGGCGACACAGAAGCAGCACTTTGTGTTGCGTCCGATGGTTCTGTAACTGCTGAAGGTTTGATCCGTTTCGGGCTTCTATCAGCTCTCACAACGGCCAACCAAGACGCACCAGACAAAGCTTCCCGCCCATTCTCTAAAGACCGTAGTGGCTTTGTAATGTCTGAAGGCTCTGCTGCACTTGTTCTTGAAACACTGGAACACGCGACAAACCGTGGCGCCAAAATATATGGTACAATTCGTGGCGTAGGCGAAAAAGCAGATAGTTTCCACCGCACCCGATCCAGCCCTGATGGTGCACCGGTAATCACCGCTATTTCCAATGCTGTAAAAGACGCAGGCATCACACCAGATGATGTTGATTACATCAATGCGCATGGTACATCGACACCTGAGAATGATCGTATGGAGTATAATTCACTTCACGCAGTCTTTGGTGATACGATCCACTCCACGCCAATTTCATCTAATAAGTCGATGATTGGTCACACATTAACAGCTGCGGGTGCTATTGAGGCAGTCTTCTCTTACAAAACTATGATGGAAGGTGTTATTCCGCCAACCATCAATTATGACACCCCGGATCCAGACATTCCTCTTGATGTTGTGCCGAATGAAAAGCGTGATGCAGATGTGTCTAATGTGCTTTCAAATTCATTTGGTTTTGGTGGACAAAATGCGTGTCTTGTATTTGGTCGCGAAGTGGCCTAAGCACAGCTAACAAGTTCAATTAATTATTGCGGAGGCGGCCTTGCGCGCACTTCAACTTATTTCTGACCGTGAAGTAAAAGTCACAGACGTACCAGAACCTGATGCACCAGGTATTGGAGAAGTTCAATTTAAGACAAAAGTTGTTGCCCTAAACCACATCGATGTATGGGGTTGGCGCGGCATGGCGTTTGCAAAGCGCGCTTTACCCATGACAGTGGGCGCTGAAGCCTCTGGGGAAATAACAGCAATTGGCCCAGGCGTTACAGGTTTTCAAATCGGAGATCTAGTTTCAATCTATGGCGCAAAAAATGGTGGCGAGTGTAAAGCATGGCGTGAAGGCAGAGAAAACCTTGCGGAAAACCCTTTGGGTGTCCATGGTTTTCACTTGGATGGCTACGCTCAGGAACTTTCCAACATGCCGGCACGAAACCTGGTAAAGGTGCCTCACGGTGTTGATGATATCGGTGCAGCATTGGCGCCCGTTACCTTTGGTACGGTCGAACATATGTTCTTCGACAATGCCAAACTTGAGTCAGGCGAAACTGTTCTCATTCATGCTGGTGGTTCTGGCATTGGTTCTGCTGCAATTCAGCTTGCCAAGAAAATTGGTTGTACAGTTATCACGACTGTTGGCTCTGATGAAAAAATCGAAAAATGTAAGGAACTTGGTGCTGATCACGTCATCAATTACCGCGAAGATCGCTTCGAAGGTGCTGTGCGTAAGATTACCAAGAAAAAAGGCGTAGATGTTGTATTCGAACATGTTGGCAAGGATACGTGGGCAGGCTCAATGCTATCCATGCGCCCTGGTGGCCGCCTTGTAACCTGTGGTTCAACAAGTGGCGTCTCTGCTGAGACAAATCTCATGATGCTCTTTCAGCGTCAATTGCGTTTGATTGGTTCATTTGGGTGCCGGATGGAGAATATGGTCAATGCCATGGATAAAATGGCAAAGGGCATTGTTCATCCAGTTATCGACAGCGAAATCGAGTTTGGTGACATCCAAACAGCTTTAGAGCGCATGGAAAGCCGCAAAGTATTTGGCAAAATCATCATGCGAGTGAACGATTAAGGTTCACTATGGAACCAATAATTCGAAAAACTGTTATCTTTTTTCTCAATGTTAAAGATTGGGTGATTGCGCAGTTTTTCTTTGCCTTCATTGCTATTCTAAAACTCTTTCCGGCAGAAGGTGCTATTTGGTTTGTTGCAGAAGCAGCTCGTGGCCTTGGCAAATGGTATCCACGCAACAAGCTTGCACGTGCCAATATCAAGCTTGCCTTCCCTGAAAAATCTGATGAAGAAGTTGAAGATATACTCCAAGAGATGTGGGCAAACCTTGGCCGTGTCGCCGCAGAATATGTCTATCTGGATCAGATATTCAGCATTGATGAAGAAGATCAATCCAAGGGCCGCGTAGAAATTGAAGGTTCAGAACATTTTGAAGCTTTAAAAGCGCATGACGGCCCAGCAATTTGTTTTACAGGCCATATGGGCAATTGGGAATTACTTCCGATTGCTTCATCAGCCTATGGGGTGAACATAACTGCCCTCTTTCGTCCACCCAATAACCGCTTTATTGCAAAGCGTGTTTTATCCGCCCGCACAACGGCAATGGGCCACCTTGTACCTTCAAAAGCAGGCGCATCCTGGGCTTTGGCAAATGTTATGGATGAAGGCGGCAAAGTAGGTTTGCTTGTTGATCAATATTTCCATCGTGGCATTGAGATTGACTTCCTAGGACACAGAACAATGGGCAATCCTCTCCTTGCTAAACTCGCCCGTCAATACGATTGTCCTATTTACCCCGCACGCTGTATCAGGCTGCCGGAAGGCCGGTTCAAAATATCAATCGAAGAACCAATTGCCCTTCCCTACAAAAAAGACGGCAAGTTGGACACGCACGCCCTCACCCAAAGCGTGAATGATGTCATCGGGAAATGGGTAACTGAATATCCTGAGCAGTGGTTATGGCTTCATAAGCGATGGCGGCCGGAGGCACTTAAGAAAATGGCAGCTAAACGTGCCGCGCAAAAAAAACGCGCTTCCTAGGATTAGAAAGCGCGGTTTTATTAAATCAATTTTTGGTATCAAATTAGTTTCTGATATTTACACGGAAGTTTCGTTTGCCATTACGCTGTACGAGGTTAAACAACACTTTCGCATGCGATGGGTGCAATCTTACACAACCAGCAGAAGCTGGACGACCAAGTCTGCTAATCTGATTTGTACCGTGAATAGCAAAGTTGCCACTATAGAAAATTGAATGCGGCATTGGTGCATTATTGTATAGGCTAGATTTATGGTTTTTAGAGAGCCATTTAGCACTCCAAGTACCTCTTGGCGTCACTTTACCTTGGCGTGCTGTTGATACATCCCATACATATTTCAGCTTTCCACCTTGATATACGCGCATTTTTTGTTGTGAAATATCAACCTTTGCCTCTATCCGTGCAGCAGATGCAGGTAGAACCCACATGCTCATAAGCATAGCTGCTATCATTAATACTACTCTCATTACATACTCCATATTTAAAATATTATGCCCAGTCCAAAGCATAGTCTAAGAATTTTTATTTGAAAATGGCGTTATCGATCACAATTTGTCATTCCCATAATATGGTTACTACATAGAATTAATAAGAAAAGTGCAAAAATACACACTTAATGAATGGCTTAAAGGTTAAACCAAAAAAAACGGCCGCCCGAGAGCGACCGTTTTTTAGTACTAAATTATGGAAAACAGCCCATAAAATTATCCCGGTACGCAATACCTGATCCGGGAACTAAGGCAACAAGCTTGTACTGCCTTGAGATCAAGATAGCTCAATAGAGTAAACAGGCCGTTAGAAATCTCTTACCTGAAACTTAACAAACGCATTTTTTTGATTTTCTCTATTTGCTTGACATTTATCGCCATCACTAACTATATAAAGAAATGCTTATATCGTGATATCAGAGATTTTAATGGACAATATTCT
>CAZXZQ010000164.1:0-6532 GCA_964645215.1 uncultured Rhizobiaceae bacterium
GTCGACTTTTGCCGTAAGACTATCTTCACGTACATCGTCAAGCGTTACGTTTATACGGTTACGACGATAGGTGGAGAGTTCAATGCCCAAGTAAGACTGTTGTGTGCCTGTTTCTAAATTTCGCAGCAATGGATCGCCGGTATTTGGCATGGAATGTATGTTTAGGTGCATTGCATCTGGGGTTTTTATAAAGCCCGGCTTGCCAAACAACATGGAGGCCCAAGGCCGCCCTTCTTTATCAATGCTTCCAACTACAAGAAAGGGAAGTTGCTCAAAAAACTCACGATGTTGATCTGGCATTGCGTGCCTAATCATCATTTTACCCATGGTTTCTTGTTTTTCTGTAATGCCAAATTTTTCATGAATGGCTTTCTCACCTTCATGAAAAGGGGAGATATCTTCTTTCCATCCGTCTAAGTCTACCATTTTATCGCCCAGTCTTGTTTAGAAGAATGTCAGGCAACTGTTGGATAAGGCGATCAAAGTTTGAAGTGTCTTCAAGGGCGCGGGAAACGATTAATGCGCCTTGTATGCGCTCCACAGCTTCATAAGCGCGGGTTTTTGCTTCATCTGCAGGTATGTCCGCATGCGTAAGGATGTTCTCTAAGCTAGCAATCCAGTTTTCAAATGCCTGTTTTAAAATGTCTGAGCAATGTTGTTTGCCGCCACTCATGACCATTGTGCCAAGGATGCAGTTTGATCTGCCGTCATCATAAAATGTGCGAATGCCTTCTGCCCAATCTTCTAATTGCTCGCGTAAAGTATTTTTTGGGTGAAATGCACTCTTGGTGGCGCGTTTATATGTTTCACCAATTGTTTGGATTGCCGCAATCGCCATGTCAGACTTGCCATTGGGGTAGTGATGGTAGAGGCTGCCTTTTTGCAGGCCTGTGGCATCAGAAATAAAGTTCATGCTTGCGCCATGATAACCTTCACGTCGGAATACGTTTGCAATTTCAAGGTTATACTTTTCAATAGACATGATTTGTACCTAACGTTTGGTAAAAAATAACCGCAAGCTTAGGAAAAGTCAAATTTTCTGACCTAATCAGTGTGTGAAAGTATCGTAATCCATGGATCTACGCTGCCAGAAAGTCCTTTATCTTTGCCGGTTTGCTGGGCGATTGGTGTAAATCCTGCTTCAGATAGAAGCATTTTAAGTTCTTCTTCTGTATAATAGGTGTAAAAGCGGCCAATCTTATCTCTGTCAGCATTTTCACCTAGTTTCATACCAATATGAAAGTAACCGTTTGGTTTTAACGCTTTGTGGATGTTGTCCAGATAGCGTGGCATGTCTTCTCGTGATGCGTGTAGGAGGCTGAAATTGGCCCAAATGCCATGATAGGTATCTATTTCATTTAGATCATCAAAGGTCGCGATGCGAGCGCCTATGTCATAGGTTTCATTCGCCAGTTTTATCATCTCGCTAGAAGCATCTACCGGGTCCACGTGTAATCCTGCATTTTTCATATGCACAGATGAATTTGCAGGACCACAACCCAGATCTAAAATAAGGTCGCGAGTATTAAATCTTTTGATGAAATCCGTGAGAATGCGCCCAGGATTGTCTAAATCAACCAGTTTTGCATAGGCTTCAACTTGATTATTATAAACGGCAATGGTTTCATCATCTTGCATGTATTACCTCATTTCATAAATCTATGGTGCCTTTTATCTGCTAAGATAGATGGTGTTTTTTCTAGACTAAGATAGATTGTGAATTTACGCCAGCGTTTGACGCTTTGAGGCATACTGAATAACAGAACTATCTTAGTTTATTTGAATACCCTAAATTACGAATAAGACGTCATAAGGAACCGTATAATGAGTGAAGAAGCAGTAGCAGGTGGCCGTAGAAGTGGCAGACGTGGAAGCGGTGGTGCATCTGCGCGCAGACAAGCGCGATCTGGTCCTCAACTTACATCGCTGCCCTATATTCATCGCCAGCTAGAGCCTACAGATATACTCAGTGTAGAAGCAATTGAGATCATCGAAAATAATGCTGATATTCTTATGGAAGAGGTGGGTGTTATTTATTCTGAGGATGAAGAAGCACTTGCCATGTGGAAAGACGCAGGCGCTGATGTGCAGGGCGAACGCGTTCATTTCCCGAAAGGGCTTTGTCGTGAGCTAATCAAAACAGCACCTTCAACTTTTACTCAGCATGCGCGTAATCCTGAACGCAATGTAGAGATTGGTGGCAAGCATACTGTGTTTGCGCCTGTATATGGCCCTCCATTCGTACGTGATCTTGATGGCGAGCGCCGGTACGCAACGATTGAGGATTTCCAAAATTTCGTGAAACTTTCCTACATGGCACCTGCTATGCACCATTCAGGCGGCACCGTTTGTGAACCGTGCGATATTCCAGTGAATAAGCGCCATCTTGATATGCTTTATGCTCATATCAAATATTCTGATAAGCCGTTTATGGGGTCTGTAACGGCACCGGAACGCGCTCAAGACACTGTTGAAATGGTTAGAATTCTTTTTGGTGAGGAGTTTGTAGACAAAAACTGTGTGCTTGTCAGCTTGATCAATTGTAACTCTCCAATGACACTTGATGGTACGATGCTTGGCGCTTTAAAAGTATATGCGCGCGCAAATCAGGCTTCAATTGTGTCGCCGTTTATTGTGGGTGGTGCCATGTCTCCGGTAACGGTTGCTGGTACGCTTGCGCAGGTTTTGTGTGAAGCAACTTCCGCAGCAGCATTTACTCAGCTTTGTCGTCCTGGTTCGCCGGTTATTATGGGTACATTTGCGACTTCAATTTCTATGCAGACAGGTGCGCCATCTTTTGGCACGCCTGAGCCTGCACAAGTGTTGTTGGGTGCTGCTCAATTTGCTCGCCGTTACAACTTGCCATTCCGTTCGGGTGGCTCTCTAACCGGTGCTAAAGTACCTGATGCGCAAGCTGCTTACGACAGTGCAAATACACTCTTACCTGCTATGCAGGGCGGCGTGAACTTTATGCTTCACGCGGCAGGTTGGCTTGAAGGCGGTTTGGACTCCTCGTTTGAAAAATTCATTATGGACTGTGATCAGTTAGCAGCGCAGCAAAAAATGGCAGCTGGTATTGATATGAGTGAGAACGGTCAAGCAATGGACGCAATCCGTGAAGTCGGACCAGGTAGCCACTATCTTGGTTGTGCACATACACAAGCAAATTTTGAATCTGCCTTTTTTGCGTCAAATGTGGCTGATAATAATTCATTTGAACAATGGGAAGTTGAAGGTGAGTTGCGCAATGAACAGCGAGCGAATAAGATAGCTCGTTCTTGGCTTGATGCATACGAAGCGCCGCCTTTAGACCCTGATAAGAATGAAGCGTTGTTAAAATTTATCGAGGAGAAGAAAGATTCGATGCCTGACGCCTTTACTTGAAGTGAGAGACCATCTCTGGAAGGACGCTCCAGAGAGAAGGTGGGCAATACAATTGTCCACAATGTGTGGAGGTTAGATTCCAATGGCGAAATCTCTGAATGATGTTTTTTGCCTGAAAAAAAAACTTGCTGAACGCGGCATGAAGCTGCTTGGTGCAGTACAATTAACAAATGAGCTTTGTGCTGAAAGTGAAGTTCATTTTGCCGGTAAGTATGCAATTGTAGTGGGCAATGCAGGCTCTGACATGTGGGAGGCCTTCATGAAATCTGAGGAGTTTCATGATGGTGAAGACGACCCGATGAACAGATGGGTGAGACGGGTTATATCTGGCATGGTAGAAGCGCTGGGCTGTCATGTACGTTATCCTTCTGATGAACCATATTGGCCATTTCAACGTATTGCTTGCGAAGCAACACAGGCGCATAATTCACCGATTGGATTGCTTGTACATCCGAAATATGGGTTGTGGCATGCTTATCGTGCAATCATAATTTTGAATCAGGACAATGAAATGTATGGGGTTGTTCAAGAGCTTATTGCTAGTGTCCAAAATATGGATCACCCTTGCGAGAGTTGCATTGATAAACCATGCCTAAGTTCTTGCCCCGTGGTTGCTTTTTCAGGCAGCGAATTAGACACAGAAGCTTGTTTTAAACATCTTGATTCTCCTAAATCGCCTGATTGTATGAGTATTGGGTGTGGCGCACGCAACGCATGTCCTTATGGGTTGCCGTATAAATACGCTGAAGCCCAGATAAAATTTCATATGAAATCCTATCGTGGGCCGCAATAACGCAAGCTATCTAAGTATTAGTTTAGTCCCATGCAATTTGCATAATAGGTTGTTGTCGCAGGCCAATCTGAGAACACACCTTTTACACTCACATCCTTGTTCAATACATGCAGTAGGTTGAATACATCACCGTCATTATTGGTAAGGTCCGTTGTTGTTTGGTAATACCAGCCGCCACCATCTTTTAATAAACCTGAGCGCTCTACGGTCCATGTGATGATTTCAAGACCGGCCGCTTTTGCTTCTTTGGCGTAGAGCGAAGGGACTATCTTGCCATTTTTTGATGTCACCAATGCCCACATTGGCGGTGCAATATAATTCACGCCCATGGCTTTTAGTCCAGGCATTGTATGTTTCCAAGTTGAAGCATCCATTGGTGACCAGCCTTCAATTTCGTAACTTGCATCGAGATATACGGCTTGCTTGCCGAATTCGGGCTCGTTTTTAATCCAGTAAACCACGTCATCTAGATTAAAAGATTGAGGGAATACGTCTGAAGCAGGAATGCCAGCCGCCTTATATTCATCAATCATTGCCTGCGCATACATTTCTTGAGTGAAGCCATCAAATGGCATTTCAACGGATGGCGTTTTAAGTTCTGGCGTAAATTTTGCACCCAGAGATTTGATCAATTCAATGGATTCTGCATGGGTCATCAAAGTGCCTTTGGTAGAATACAAATCGGTCCGCCATGATGCGGTGCCATTTAAATATTCATCAATGGTTGTGGCTGACTTATTCGCCGCGTCCATTTTGCCATTCAAAGATTTAAACTGCGCAAGCGTAATCTCTGATGCACGACATTCCGCACTTGCCGCAAGACCATCTTTTGCGGGTGTGAATCCCGATTTACATGTTGGTGCTAAATCAGACTTCAAAATATTGGTGGTTGTATGCAAATCATTTTGCGCGTGACGACAGATAAGCTGCTTATCTTTAGTGAAGGTCACATCACATTCTAAAATGCCCGCACCTGTGCGTGCGCCTGCAATATAAGATTCTCTAGTATGTTCAGGAAATTGCATCGCAGCACCGCGATGCCCAATCGACCAATCTGATTTCTTGAAGCTGTTCGTTTTACAAGCGTTTAGTTGGTCTTTTAGTTTGCCGTCATCCATATCATCTACGAGATAGAATGGACGTGGTCCTAGTTGAACTGAGATTTCAGCGGAGAAAGCCGTATGCGTCATGAATGAAAAGAGCAGTGCGGCAAGTGCAGATTTTTTTAGCATGTGAGAGTTCCCTGTTATGTTGTAATACAACTAAACAGGCAATTTGTGACATGAAATCTTCAATCAGATGAATTTTTAATGAACGCATAAAGCCTTCAATTAACTGCGTCTTCTACCGCCTCTGCGACTCCGCTGATTATTTGTGTCATTGGATTTTGCTTGACTATTTACCATCGGTCCAATGGTTTCAACAATTGCTTCTAACGTTGGTCGTTCACGTTTGTTGTGCTCATCCATTGCTTTTCTCATTGCGCCGAGATGGGCATATGATGAGCCACAACAACCGCCAACGATTTTTGCCCCGGCGTCAATGGCGAGTTTTGCGTACTCGCCCATCAACTCTGGCGTGCCCGTATATTCAACTGCATCACCTCTGATTTGTGGGATGCCACAATTGGCTTTTGCCATCACAATAGCATTAGGGTTTGCAGCTGTGAGATCGAGGATGGAGGACAAGAGATCTGATGCACCAACGCCGCAATTGGCACCAACGGCCATAGGGGTAGAGCCTTCATTGACAACATTGTGCAAATCACCAGGCATTAAGCCCATCATGGTTCGGCCAGCTGTGTCAAAAGAAGCGGAAACGAGGTATGGCATATCAAATGTATTTGCTGCTTTTGCTGCTGCCTGAATTTCTTCGGGTGATGACATGGTCTCAATCCAAAACACATCAACGCCACCAGCTTTTAAGCCTTCCATTTGTTCTATGAAAGATTCTACTGCGCCATCAAAGGTGAGGGCACCTAATGGTGCAAGCAATTCACCAGTTGGCCCTACAGAACCTGCAACGATAATTTCACGGTCAACGGTGTTCGCAATCTTATTGGCAATCTCGCCAGCCGCTTTGTTAAGTTCAAATACACGGTCCTGAGCGTCATGTAATTTAAGGCGATGCCCTGTGCCACCAAAGGAGTTTGTTAGAATGATATCAGAGCCAGCATCAACGAAGCCTTGGTGCAAGGCCTCAATTTTTTCAGGGCTATCTATATTCCATAACTCTGGTGCTGCACCTGCTTCAAGCCCCATTTCAAATAGGTTCGTGCCGGTCGCGCCATCGGCGAGAAGTGCGCCCTTTTTAGCAATGAGTTTGGTAAGAATATTGTCCATTAAAATCTCTGAT
>CAZXZQ010000165.1:0-6527 GCA_964645215.1 uncultured Rhizobiaceae bacterium
CTGCTGCAAAAAATCTCGGGCTTAGGCTCTCGATATAATCGGGTGAAAGCGCCGGCATGGCGAGTTGGCGCAGTCTTTTATGCGTCTCGCCTTCGGTGCTGATAATACTGCGCTTCCAGAATTCTGCAAAACTTCCCTCTAGCCCCATCGTATCTGGCCAAGCGTAACTTCCTTGACGTAAAGATTTATGGCGCAGAAGTTGCCCGACTTGATTATGTCTTAATACGGCCAATCCATAAGGCGTGCGTGCGCACCAACTTTTATCTCGTGCGTCTAATACCTGTTTTGATTTGGTTGAAAACGCTGGCGAAGACATATCCAGATAGGGTAGGGAATTCAGCTCAGTTTTCATATCCTAACTTCGTGGGCGTTCTTTTTTCGGGTCGTAATGCGGGAAGCTGACTACAGTCGCTGGTAGGCGCTTTAAATGACCGTCAAGCTTTCCGATTTCCACTTCTGTTCCAGGTTCTGCATGCACTACATCAACGCGCGCTAGTGCGATGTTCTTTTTAAGGACAGGCGAGCGCATGCTACTGGTTACTTCGCCAATTTGTGCGCGACCAATGTGAATGCAATCGCCATTGCCAACCACTTCTTGCGATTGGATTTCAAGACCAACCAATTTTTTCTGCGGATGCGCCTTACGCTCGATAAGTGCGGCTTTGCCAATGAAATCATCTTCTTTGGTTTTAAGTGGAACGGTAAATCCAATCCCTGCTTCAAACGGATCTGTCGTGTCATCAAATTCATAGCCTGCAAAAATCAACCCAGCCTCTGTACGCAACCAGTCAAGCGCCTCAAGGCCAAGTGGTTTGAGTCCGTGGGGTTGTCCTGCTTCCCAAACCGCATCGAAAACTGTTTCAGCGTCTCGTGGATGGCAGAAGACTTCATAGCCAAGTTCGCCAGAATATCCTGTGCGCGAAACGACAACCGGTGTGCCCTGAAAATCTCCAATGCGTCCAACTGTGAACCGGAACCAGTCAATCTCACTAACGGCCGCTCGGTTTGGTGGTGTCCAGATAATGTCTTTCAGAATGTCCCGACTGTTCGGCCCTTGTACAGCAATATTATGCATCTGGTCGGTAGAGTTTCGCACCCATGCCTTAAGGCCAAGTTTTTCTGCTTGTTCACGCATCCAAATGCCGGAAAGATCATTGCCACCAATCCAGCGGAAATTATCTTGAGCCAAACGGAAAACAGTACCATCGTCAATCATGCCGCCATGCTCATAGCACATGGCGGTATAAACAACCTGACCTTCTGAGAGCTTGCGAATGTTGCGCGTCACACAATAATTGACGAGTGCTTCGGCGTCGGGTCCGGTCACCTCATATTTGCGCAAAGGTGAGAGGTCCATCACTACGGCTGCTTCACGTGCGGCATGATATTCTTCAACTGGGCCGTCATTGTTAAAGCGGTTCGGCAACCAATAGCCATTATATTCGGTGAAGTCGCGCGTGTGTTTTGCGAAGGATGAATGGAATGCGGTTTCTTTGGTAAGGACTGCGTCTGCTTCTGGGGTCATTCTAAAGGCCGTTGCTTTTTTGAAAGTTTCATCCGCACCATAAACGCGGACATGAATATCTGTTGGGTTCCAGCCGTTGGCGGCATCGATGTCGCACGGGCAGGAGGAAGCCACACACACCAAATCGGTGAGGGCGCGCATCATCACATAGTCGCCAGCTCGAGACCATGGTTCGTCAAAATAGATCTGGTTCGCGTCATCAATATTAGTGTTGTAGAAATAGTTGAGTGCTTCCCAGCCCCTGCGCCCGCCTATGTCGTGCTTGGCTAGGGAGGTGTTGAAATTATCTGAGCAATTCACATGACCCGGATAGCCCATCTCATCATAATATTTAGAGTTACAGGCGGTCATGAATACGTCATGGCGCCCGCATGTATCCTGAATGATTTCGACAAGCGGATCCATTTCCAAGTCAAATGCTTTGGCGGGCAGACCTGGAATAGGATTGATAATGCCGAGGAGCGAACGTGTAATGGTTGCATCAAGTGCGAGTTCTCTACCCTGCTCAAGTTTTGAAATTGCAAAGGCCTGAAAGTCAGAACATTGGCGACCTTCCACATCGATAATTTGAATATACTCACCTTTTTTGACGGTGAAACTTTCCGATGTAGCCATCTTCACGCGGAAATCTTGCACTGGGTCGGCAAGCGGTTCGGGAAGTTGTGCTTTGTCAGATGTGCGTGGTTTTTTGCGTTGCAGGAAAATTTCAATGGGTGTGCTTGTGTTCTGCTCTTCGAAATCCATTACACCACCGGGAGCGGCAATGATCATCACACCATCATTCTGTATGGTGAGTTCGGTTTCATCACCCGCAGGCGAAGTTGAACTGAAGAGGTTCAGCGATTTTGCTTCTGAAATATCAATGTTTCTGCGTTCAAGCGATTTGCGAGCGCGATGCGCGCTTTCGTCACCGCTCTCCAATATAGCTTTAAAGCCTTCTGCATTTGCGTCCGGCTTTTCATTTATAATAGAGCCGTCAAACTTGCCCGAGCTGCCAATCGCAATCAATTCGCAAATCTGGCAGCCTTCCTTATTTATAAGTCGTAACTCATCACCTGTTTCGACTTCCACAATGACCGAGCCATTGCCCTCAACCAAGTAGCGCTCCATTCCCTTAGGTAAGGTAAGTTGCCCTGGCCGTAAAATAAGCGAAGGCGTTGGAGGTTTTAAGAGTGTTTCCGCTTGCTCGAGCATAACATTGTGACCTTTAAACTTATTCCAAAAGTTTAGTTCGCAATTTTAATAAGATCAAGTGAATTGGTATGATATTGGTATTAAATTGGTTCGTTTTATCAAAGATGTGATTGTTTAGATTTCGAGTGGTAAACCCACATAGTTTTCTGCAATTGTCTTTGATTGTGCTTCATTCGTCATGACGTGATCAAACTCGGCTCGCTGCATTTTCTGATCAAACGCATCATGGTCAGGGAAGCGATGTAATAGATGGGACATGTACCAAGAGAAGCGTTCCACTTTCCAGACGCGTTTCAACACGCTTTCTGAATAGCGATCTAAATAATTGGAATTGCTATTCTTAAAATATTCAATCAGACCTTTTGAGAGTACCAGCACATCGGCGATTGCTAGGTTCAGGCCTTTAGCGCCAGTTGGCGGAACAATATGCGCTGCATCACCTGCAAGAAAGAGGTTTCCATAACGCATCGGCTCTGCAACGAACGATCGCAGAGGCGCAATGCTCTTCTCAATAGAGGGGCCGCGTTGAAGGTGTTTTGCGGTCTCTGCTCCAATGCGGTGTTCAAGCTCATCCCAGAATTGCTCGTCAGACCAATTGTCAGCACTGTCATCAGTTGAGCACTGAATGTAATAGCGGCTTCGTGTGTTGGAGCGCATAGAGCAAAGGGCAAATCCGTTCTCACTATTGGCATAAATAAGTTCATGCGCAACAGGCGGTCTGTCTGTTAACACGCCTAACCAGCCGAACGGATAAATGCGCTCGTAGGTTTGGAGAATATCCACAGGAATGGCCTTGCGCGAAACACCATGAAAGCCATCGCAACCTGCCACGAATTGGCATTCTATTGTGTGGCGTTCACCGTTTTGCGTGAACTTAACCGATGGCGCATCAGATTTGGGATCGTTCACTTGAACGTCTTCCACATTGAAGAAGAATTGCCCACCATCGTCAGCGCGCTTCTGAAATAGGTCTTTGGTAATTTCAGTCTGCCCATAAACCATGACTTGTTTATCAGCGAGGCCTTTAAGGTCAATCCGGTGACGAACGCCGTCAAAGCCCATGTCAAAACCGTCATGCGGCAGGCCCTCTTTGTCCATGCGCTCGCCAACGCCTGCTTCGCGCAATGCTTCCACACTGCCCCATTCCAAAACGCCTGCACGAATACGGCTTTCGATATGTTCGCGCGATTGCCGGTCAAGAATAATGGTATCTATGCCTGCATTGGTCAGTAATTGCCCGAGCAAAAGTCCAGCCGGACCTGAGCCAATAATACACACTTGAGTTTTCAAACTGGAGGTTCCTCATTTTTAGTCTACAAGCAGGCTACGCACAATTAATTCCACACTCACTTGCAATTCAGTGATATTGTGCCGCAAATGTTTGACGTACAAAACTCCGTAAAACGCTCAAACTTGTAAAAATATAGCAAAATGGTTCGATATGCGCACAATAGAAATTTCAAAGCCCGGCAATCCAGATGTTTTGGAAATTGGCGAACGTCCACAACCTACAATCGAGTCGCATGAGATTTTGGTTAAGGTGATTGCGGCAGGCGTCAACGGACCGGACATTTTACAAAGGCGTGGGCATTATCCTCCACCCAAGGGCGCATCAGATTTATTGGGTTTGGAAGTCTCTGGTGAAGTAGTGAAAGTTGGTGGGGATGTTGGTCGCTGGAAAGAGGGTGATCTCATCTGCGCACTCGTCAATGGTGGCGGCTATGCAGAATATGTGGCAATCGATGCAAACCATTGTTTGCCGATCCCTGAGAATGTGTCTCCTCAGGATGCAGCTGGAATTCCCGAAACCTATTTCACGGTGTGGAGTAATCTCTTTCTTAATCAGCCTATTAAAGAAAATGGCATTTTGCTGGTTCATGGCGGGGCAGGCGGCATTGGTACGACGGCTATCCAATTGGGCAAGCAAATGGGAATGCGCGTTTTTACAACCTGTGGCAGTGCAGAAAAGGTCTCTTTCTGCGAAAGCTTGGGCGCGGAACGGGCAATCAATTATAAAGAAGAGGATTTCGTCGAAGTCGTGCGTGAAGCAGGTGGTGCTGACCTCATTCAGGATATTATGGGTGGCGACTATATCGCCCGCAACATCAAGGCGGCCGCAGTAGATGCACGCATCGTGCAGCTAGCTTTCAGAGCTGGCTCCAAAGTAGACGTTGATTTGATGAATGTTATGCTCAAGCGTTTGACCCTTACCGGCTCAACACTGCGCTCTAGACCCGTTGCGTTTAAGTCTCTTATTACATCTGACTTGGAAGCAAAAGTCTGGCCGATGTTTAATAACGGGTCGATAAAGACGCTCACACATAAAGTCTTTGATATGGAAGATGTAGTCGAGGCGCATCAGATGATGCAAGCTTCCACGCATACCGGTAAAATACTTCTATCAATTGCCTGAGGCAGTTTCTGTCATTTGAACAACTACAATGGCTGCGCTCCCCAAGAGGGCAAAGCCAATCATGATTGGCAGAATTGTACCATCATAACTAACGCCAATTGCCCAACCAAGCGGCAAAGAGATAAAGGTTGAGATCGAACCTAGCAGCGCCGCGCCCATGCCTGCCACATTTCCGACAGGCTCCATGGCAAGTGCATTAAAATTGCCAAACAATATGCCCATGCAGAAAAAGGCTGGGATGATCCAAATCATAAAGAGGATAAATTCAGGCGACTTCCCTGAGATCAAAATCCAACCCAGCATCAGGAATGAAATCGCGGTAAGAGCAATAAGTGCACGAATGCAGAGATAACGCATGCCAAGCTTCATTACGAGCTTTGCATTAAAGTAGGCAGCCAGACCAATAGGCAGGGTGGCTATTCCGAAATAGATCGAAAACCATTTACCGGTACCGTAGGTGGTTTGAAAAATCTGTTGAGCAGAATTGAGATACCCTAAAAACGCACCGAAGATAATTCCGGCTGAGAGCGTATATCCGATAAAGGTACGATGGGAGAATACTTCAACCATGCTGTTCTTTATGTTTGTTGGCGAAAGCGTATAGCGATTATCTTTCGATAATGTTTCCGGTAGTCGAAACGCAAACCAAACGAATGCAATTGCAGCAGACGCTAGAAACAAAACGAATATCATACGCCAGCTTGCCACATTCAAAATGAGTTGCCCAAGGCTTGGCGCCATAGCTGGCACAAGAATAAACAGGATCATAATAAAGGACATAATCCGTGCCATCTCGCGCCCCTTATAAAGATCTCGAGTGAGTGCCATGCCGATAATCCGAGGTGCTGCTGCGCCTAGGCCTTGCAACACGCGGCCAATAAGCATGGTTGTGAAGCTTTCCGCAAAGATGGAAAGCAGACAGCCCACTAGGAAGAATACATACCCGAGATAGATGATTGGCTTACGGCCGAAACTGTCCGACAGCGGGCCGGCTAGCAATTGTCCAATGGCAAATCCGAGGAACATGGAGCTGATGACCAATTGCGTGTCGTTAGGGTTTTGCACGTTCAGGTCGTCACCAATTATATGAAGTGCAGGCAGCATGCCATCGATCGACAGGGCGAGGATGGAAGTCATCAATGCAAGAAGAAGCACGAACTCGATCGTGCTTAAATTGGGGGTGGGTCGCATACTCGCCTTTTGTGAAAGCAATTGCCAAAGGCAATGTAATTTTCGTCAGGCAATCAACATAATTTCAATCAAGGATCAAACGCAAGTGGATTGCGAATCCGAGAGCGAAATTGGTTCAAATTTTGATTAATAGAGTCATTTCAAGTTAAGTAATTTAATTGGAAAATCAAGTATAAGAATTGTTTTACACATTTTAATTGGTTT
>CAZXZQ010000166.1:0-6513 GCA_964645215.1 uncultured Rhizobiaceae bacterium
TCTCGCATCAATCCACCAAAAGGGCTAGATGGCGGCGGAGATGGAGAAGTTGGTTCAACCCTCATACGCAGAACCAACGGTGACATGGAAAAACTAAAACACAATGATCAAACAGAAGTTTCATCCGGTGACGCGGTAATATTGAATACCCCAGCTGCGGGTGGGTATGGAAAGGGTTAGCGCGCGGATCACTCAAACATCTGACGCAAGTTCAGTGTAGATTTTTTGCCGATATCGTCAAAATTCTCTTCAAGCCAAGTTTGCGCACTCTTTCGGCCCAGTTCTTTCAGGTGCAGTAAAAACTCCAACTCAAGGTTAAGCTTTGAAGAGGCAGAAAGTTTGTTCATTTCATCGGCCGGTTCAATCGTATGCATTCTAACGCGCATATATTCTTTTGCATCAAGCTTACCATCATCGATAAGACGCGTCACAAATTCCACCATTCTTAATTCACGCATGAGCGTTGCGTTGAAATTAATCTCATTGAGCCTGTTATTAATGCCACGCACGGTGGTGGGCAGTTCTTCTGTCTCAATCGGGTTGATCTGGACCAGCAAAACATCCTCACAGTTAGTTTTATAAAACAGCGGATATAGCGGCGGGTTGCCCATAAAGCCGCCATCCCAATAATGTTCACCATCCACTTCAACTGCTTGATAAATTTCAGGCAGGCAAGAAGACGCCATGACACTTTCAGCCGTTATTTTATCACCACTGAAAACCTTGATCTTGCCAGTCATTACATTGGTGGCACTGACAAAAACCTGAAACCTTGAACATGTTGCCACCTTTTCAAAATCAATTTCGCTTTTAAGTAAATTGAGCAGTGGATTGATGTTGAGCGGGTTAAACTCATACGGAGACCACGTTCCTTTAAACGCATCAAAAGCCATTCTTGATGGAGAATGATCCAGAGACCAATCGCCCATCCAGCGCGCAAACGGCGTTCTTTGTATGGGGCTGAACAATGCCAGATCACTGAACTTCTCCCAAAAATTATCAAGCCGTTCACGTGCTTCCTCACGGTCATTATTGCAAAAGCCGTCGGCCAATATACACGCGTTAATTGCGCCTATACTGGTTCCCGAGATCGCAGAAATATCTATGCGTTTGTCTTCAAGAAGATAATCTAAAACACCCCAAGTAAAGGCACCATGCGCACCTCCACCTTGTAATGCTAGATTAATCTTCTTTGTTTTTTGCCTGGCCATTAAACACAAACCTTACTTGTCACTTAGTCTACAAAACAAAAAAGCCGACATAAATTGCCGGCCTTCATAATCTTTTATGTGACGATCAGCTTACTCAGCAGCTGCGATGTTAACAGCCTTTGGGCCTTTACCGCGATTATCATCTTCTGTTTCGAAAGTAACTTTCTGGTTTTCAGAAAGACCTTGCAAGCCAGACGCTTGTACAGATGAGATATGAACAAAGATGTCTTTGTCGCCTTCATCAGGGCTAATAAAGCCAAAACCTTTTTCAGTGTTAAAAAATTTTACGGTGCCAGTTTGTGACATAATCTAGATCCTTTCATCGATCTTTAGCTTTACGGCAGAAGCCGTGGGGCAGGCAGTTGAGAATGTCGAGGAAAGGGTGAAAGTTTTTACAATTTCTAGTTTTACAAAAATCATTTTGCCGCTCGGATTTCTCCGGTATTCCAGTCATCTTCATGTTCGCAATATGCCCGAACAACACTATATTTGCGTCATAAAATAAATTAAGCAAGTTTTATTTCAAATAGATGACATGGCCACACTATCGGAAATTTATAAATTACCGATTGTTTTCAATAACCTGCCTGCTATTTCGGGTGCCCGATCGTTTTGTAATTTTATTTAAAAAACGCTCTGCTCTAGACAATATTCCCTCATTTTGAGGCTCTTGATAACTTGGCGTAACAGAAGTTGTCACTGTCGTGTCAATCCCATAATTGAGGTTATCCTGAGTTATATTCTCAGCATTTACGGCAACTTCAGGCACAGGTGGCGTATAGACTGGCTGCGGTTCGTTATATGTTTCCACAAGCTGCTGTTGTTCAAATTGTAGGCGCTGTTGCTGCTCAGCATAATGAATTTGACGCACAGCATCTAGCATTCTCTTTTGTACGAAAGGAGAATTGTCCATGCGGTTATGGATGAACCCAGAAACATGAATATTTTCAGCACGAGGATGGCTTTTTGCGTTTGTCAGCAAACCATAGATTGGATGAATTGAATAAAAATTTTCTGCCCATTCAACATTATCACCCGCGACGCCAACTGGCCCTGGAATATCAATCAAACCAATATAGGCAACACGAATGCCCTCTTCTCGCATTCTGCGTGCCATGTTCATAGAAGCAAGCGCTCCCATTGAATGCCCAATAAAAGCGACACTTTCTGGTCTGCGTTGGCGGATTGTTTTTAGCGCATCATCAATTGCTTCAAACCGCCTTACTTCAGCGCGAATACCTTCTGCATTCATTGTATCCGCAATTTCTTCAAGGCCTTTAGAAAAGTGAAGGTTCTTATTTACAAAAGATAAATCGCCCGCGCCACGGAAGAGATACACCTCCAGCGCTTGTGCAGATAAGCTCAGCGGAAAAACAAACATGCTCGACATTGCCAATTTAGCAATGGATCGGAGGACAAAACGATACATAACAGCCTCATAATCTCAAAATACGCCTCATTGGAGGCACTATGGTTGACTAAGTGTGAGGCAACAGGGTTACGAAACCGTAAAATATTTCAAAATTTGGATTTATCGTTGTGGGCGCTTCAATTTACAGCTGCCCGCTTTGAGGGAATAGCTGACAGTTACAGTAGAGCTAAAAGCGGTGCGTAAGCAAAGCGCCGCCGTAACACTAGAGGTTGGCGAACATCGTGAGCCTGTGGGGGCTTAACCAATCTCCCCCCACCCGCTCTACTTCGCATACGCTCATAATCGCGTACCTCCCCTCCAAAGGGAGGCAAACCTTCGTGCCACTAACAGAAAGCACACAAAACCCAGCGATTGGGGATAACTCCTGCTTTTCAATTTTCCCTAGTATATCCGTTCATATAGAGTGCCATAGTCCGTTAATAATGAGATCTGAGCTTAAACATAGAAAAGCAAATGTTTTGAAATGACAAAATCCACCTCACCCAATGCCAAAGATTGGCTGCTGATTGCGCTCCTTGCATTAATCTGGGGCGGCTCATTTTTGTTTGGCCGGATTTTAATGTTGGAATGGCCGCCGTTCACAGTCGTATTCTTGCGCGTATTTTTAGCAGCCATCACTTTGTGGATCTTTCTGCTGCTAACCGGGCGTAGATTTCCTTCAGACAGAAAGCTTATTTTTGCCATTCTCGTCATGGGCATTATCAACAACGTAATCCCCTTCTCGCTCATACTCATCGGCCAAAAGGAAATAGGCTCAGGGCTGGCCGCCGTTGTGAACGCCATGACGCCGATATGGACGCTTATCATTGCAAATTTCTTCACGCAGGATGAAAAATTCTCAACCAATAAAATCATCGGAATTATCTTTGGCTTTACTGGCGTTGCGATTTTAATTGGCGCAGACTTCATTCAAGGGCTCACCGCATCCGCTTGGGCGCAAGGTGCCGTATTGCTCGCCACCATCTCTTACGGTTTCGCAGGCGTATGGGGCAAACGCTTTAAAACATATGATCCAATCATTATCTCAACAGGTCAGTTAACAGCATCAAGCCTGGTGATGCTGCCGTTGATTTTCATGCTTGAAAACCCATTCTCCCTCTCCGCCCCCAACACAGAATTGCTGATCTCCATGCTTGGCCTTGCCATTTTATGTACGGCTTTTGCCTATGTGCTATTCTTCAAGATACTGGCAAGTGCGGGTGCAACCAATGTTTCACTCGTTACATTTCTTGTCCCCGTAAGTGCAATTTTGCTTGGAATCGTTTGGCTTGGTGAAAAACTTACCACCAGCAATATGATCGGGATGGCGATGATTCTGATCGGCTTATTGATCATAGACGGTCGGTTGAAGAAATATTTCAGCCCTGTGAAAAACTAACATTTCCTATAATCATCAACGCCTTAAAAGCGAAATTTGAGAAGTGTGTATTTGTGTAAGGTTAATTCATTTGCATATCGACTAAAGTGTAAATACGCTTAGCGCGGGGAAATTGGAAATAGGAGGTTTCCATGGAACTACTAAACAAAGCTAATATGGCGATTACGCTCGCAGCTTTTGTATTTGTGTCTGCTGTCGTTCTTGGGTTGATTTAAACGTCAACTTTTTCTGCTAGCCAAAAACTAACAGTAAGCCTAGACGTTTCGCCTTTATCAACAGACTTAGGCTCAAGGCTTTTAACCTGCTTGAGCTTAAGCTTTGCAATATCCAGCCAGTCTTCTATTTGATCATTGGCAAAACCAAGCCTTACATGCGCGTGTTCCTCGCGCAAAAAATCTAGCTTGTGTGGAGCAAAATCAACAATCAGCATTCTACCGCCAACAACCAATGACTTCGCGGCTTCCTTAATTGCAAGGCCAGGCTCTTCCAGAAAATGCAAAACTTGGTGGATTGTAACAAGGTCAAAACTATTTGACTGCGTAGGCAGAATATAAAGATCACCCAGCCGCGTTTGAACGCGCGAAAGATCTGCATCATCTAGGCGCGAACGCGCAATGGCCAACATATCACGGCTCGCATCAATGCCTGTTCCCTTTTCATAAATACCAGAAAAGAGTTCAAGAATACGGCCTGTGCCCGTACCGAGATCAAGCATGGTTCCTATTTTTTTATCACCAACCATTTCAAGCATGGTTTCTTCAACGAGAGCTTCATCAACGTGCAAGGAGCGGATGGCATCCCAACCATCTGCATTGGATGAGAAATATTCAGCAGCTTGTACAGCTCTTCGCGTCCTCACATTTTCAAGGCGTTCTTTATCACGCAGCAATTGCGGGTCTTCAAGATTAATCTGATCAATCAGCGTGTGAATAATGCCGGAGCCTATGCCTTGATCAACCAACCTAAAATAGGCCCACGCGCCCTCTTGATAGCGATCCAAAAGACCAGCTTCGCTCAAGAGTTTAAGGTGACGGGAAATCCGTGGTTGAGATTGGCCCAGAATTTCTGTCATATCCGAAACAGTCAGATCGCCCTGCGCCAGCAAGACAAGCAATCGCAATCTTGTAGGTTCACCTGAAGCGCGCAGCAGGTTCACGGTCTGATCAAGAGAGATTTTGTTTCTGTCCAAGAGTACATTCTACCAATGATAAAATCACAAACATAAATATATGTTTATGTCTTCTTTGGAAAGCATTGATTGTATTAATCTATTTTGCGGTTAATAAGCATTACTGAAAATTATCCGCGGCGGCGGCGTAGCCACCTTCAGCCCCATCGAGAAAATGGTAATGCGTATCGGATAAAAGCGCTGGCACAAAACAGGTTAAAACCGCACTATCCTGCTCGCTATATCCATAATGCAATCTTCCTAATATACGCTGATCCTCAAGATAGGTCTTCACCATAGAGAACCTCTCTATATCGAGACAAACGGTCATCCGTACACCCTCTTGAATTTTCCGGTAGTCTGTATTGAGTGCCGTATATTCGCGATACCTTTTGGGATCAAAGCCCGCAAATTTGAATCCGGTTTTATCCAAAACCCACGCCAGAAGCGTAATTAAATAAAGCAGAAACTTACTCATACCGCTGGCTTTCGCTTCTAGGTGAATGCCCTTTGGCGGCCACGTAAAGCCAGGCCCTTTTTTGGGCATCGGGCTGGCACTTTCTCCATCTGCATTCACAAGTTGCAAAAATATATGGAATTTGCTGATTATCGAGTGCATTCATGATCGCACTGATCATTGCCACGCCAGCCATGTTCACTGCTTTATAGCGCCCCTCAGCAATAGCCGCGCGTGATTTGACCACGTCCGTCACGGCAACCAACCAATCTTCAGGCAGCGCAACGTAATTTTTCTCCGGAAGTGCCATCGAAAATGTTTCAAGCAGAGTAAGCGATTTCACAAATTGAACGGTTGATAGTACAAGCACGGCTATATCCCCGAAAATGGATTTAAAGTATATTTTGAAATATACCATAGAAACGATAGAAAACCGCGTATGGTTTCAGTAGGTCGTATGCCTGGCTTCAAAAAAAGAGAAATAAAACGTCACTTAAGAGAACTTGTTCCTATCGTTTCCATGGAGGATTTTCTTGCGATTGAAGAAATAGCGAATGCAGGACACCTCCGTCATCTTCCACCGTCGATTGCAGCATGGCAGGCAATCACAACACGCGTTCGTCACACCCATACAGATTACGACAACTTACTTGCTGAGGGGTATGATGCAGAATCTGCCCGCCATTTCGTGCTTGATGATATGAATGAAATTCTTTTGGAATGGGGGTGTCAAAGACAGATTTCTGACCAAGATTAGAAGAATAGTTTAAATTATACTTTCGAGGAAATTACGATGTCCCTACCTATTACCTCCGTAACCGCTGCAATTTTAGCAATTTGGCTCATCTGGCTCGCCGCTCGCGTTAT
>CAZXZQ010000167.1:0-6505 GCA_964645215.1 uncultured Rhizobiaceae bacterium
GATATGGATAAAAGCCTAGCGCTTGACGACCCTAAAAATGAGCAACGTATTTACGATACCGTCTCAAGCATTATTGATGTCTTTCCGGCAGGCTCGTTCTACTCGCTGGCTGACTTTGCCGATGAAATTAAAAAAGCTGGTGGCAAGGTTGATGAAAAACTCATTGACGAACTACCACGCTTCCTGACAAGCCGATTTATTTCAGAAGATAAAAGCAAAGTACTGGTCACAATTTTCTCTTCTGCAAACCTCTCAGCAAGCGAAATGCAAGAGCGGATCACAGGCCTTGAAATAGCACTTGAAAAACGTGACCTTGCGGATCATGTACGCATTACAGGCTACCCTGTATTGTCTGGCATCGTTGCCCCTCGCCTGATGGACAGCCTTCGCATTAGCTTGCTAATCGCAGTGGCGCTTTCCATTCTCATAATCTCAATTGCAGCTAAGTCCATACGCTTGGGCTTTGCATGCCTTGTACCAAACTTATTGCCCATTATTACCGTGGAGTTGATTCTCTACAGCCTTGGCGTGCCACTTAATATGTCGATTACGGTGGCACTAACCGTTGCATTTGGCATTGCGGTAGACGATTCCATTCACATGCTTAATCAATATATGTTGAACCGACGTGACCACGACAATTCATTGGCCGTCTCAAATGCAATTAAAGAAGTAACACCAGCTATCTTCTCAACCACATTAATCCTTTCAGGTGGCTTGATAATCATGGCTTTAAGCTCATTACCAGCTATGGCTGTCTTCTCTGTGGTTGTGATTATGACACTTGTGATCGCCTTCCTGGCTGATATTTTCCAACTGCCATCTTATCTTGCATTATTAACTAGAAAACAGGATAGTACGCCCTAAATGTACTTCATTAACTGGAGAATTCAGCACTCATGCTAAAGCAAACTTTTTGCGCCACATTTACAGCCCTGGCCATTCTTTCAACGCCTGTACCAATTTCACAGGCAACCGCCTCAGAAAAAATCTTCAACAATATGTCAGGCAAGTTCAGAGGCAAAGGTCTCGTAAAAGCGAGTGCTAAAGGCAAAAAAGAAGCAATACGCTGTAGAATGAATAACAGCATTGCGTCTCCAAAACGCATCAACCTTAGTGGCAATTGTTCTGTGACAGGTTTTGTTTTCAGCCTGCGAGGTTTTATCGAACAAACTGGCGGCAGTTCATATAAAGCAAATATGTTTCGATCGCTAGCAAATTTAAAGCAGAGTAATTTCTCTGGTAAACGCAGTGGCTCACGTATCAACTTCAGCTTTAAAGCCAGAGATGCGATTAGTAAAAGTGATGTAAAAGCGTCAATCGTACTAAACAGCGCAAATGCAAAATCATTCACGGTTCAGATCAGTCGAACAGATCCAAAAACCAAAAAGATCTTCAACGTCGGCACACTAAAATTTTCCAAGTAAAATAAAAAAAGGCTGCCTCTTAAAGCAGCCTTTTTATCAATTATTTTGCGCTCGCTTTAAGACGCGATATGCACAGCGCGCGCTTTCCTAGTGGCGTCCATCGCTTTTTGCAAATGACTGTCACGATCATAAACATCAGCAAAATACTTAACCGTACCATCCTCCTGCGGCCATGCCGTGAAGTAAGAAATATAAACCGGCACTTTGGAATTTAGTTTTTGTGTTTTGTTTTTACCTTGATCAATATTTGCAAACACTTTTTTCTTGGATGTACCTAGCACTGCTGCAGCCATTGCTTGTGGGTCATGCAATCGAACACACCCATGACTAAATGCACGATGCTGTTTCTTAAACAAGCTTTTAGCAGGTGTGTCATGCATGTAGATTGCATGTTTGTTCGGGAACATGATCTTCAAACTACCAAGCGCATTTTTAGAACCGGGAGGCTGACGAACAGAAATATTTGAACTTGGACCAACTGAGTTCCAATTTATAGAAGATGCAGCTACACGCTTTCCTCTATAAGAAACTTCATACCCACGTTGATCTAGATACCCAGGGTTAGCACGTGATTTCGGTGCAAATTCATTCACGATAATCGAACGCGGCACACCCCAATATGGATTGAAAGTAACATGCTCAATTTCATCATGGAAAAAGTTTGTTTGGTTGCTTTTCTTGCCAACAACCACACGCATTGAAAGTTTTTCTTTGCCTTCTTCGATGTAGCGAGCGCGGTATTCAGGTTGGTTGATGAAAACATGACGCTCACCAAGCTGATGCGGATGCCAGCGCAACCGCTCCATAGCAAGAATTACACGGTTTTGTTTTTTCTCTGACTTCAAACCAGCAAGCTTTGTCGCAGTATTACGGCCAATAATGCCATCAGGACCAAGTCCAGCCTCTTTTTGATAGGCCTTAACGAGCTTCACTGCTTCTTTGGAATAAGAAAGTTCACCAATATATAGGTTTAAGAATTCAGCATGTTGCTCAAGCAGTTCTTTTGAACCACGTTTTTGAATTGCCTTGATAACATTTGGCATTTCCTCGTGATCAAAACCGGGCTTAATCAAGATGTCCGTATTAAGCTCAATAATGTCATCTTCAGCAGTTTGTAAATTAACAAGCTCATCCTTAAGTGCTATGAATTTTTCATTCGCAGGATGTAAGGCGCGCAATTTACCAGCGGGCAATGCAGGCCCCATAACGTCGTCTAAAACATCAAATGCTTGGTCATAATGAACCGCAAAATCATGATATCCGCTTAAGCGGTTTGGATTGATCGCACCAAATTTTGCATCCATCGCATAGCGCAATGCAGCAACAGAAAACGCAATTTCTTTCTCAACACGCATATGTGCAGCAGAACCATCTAAAGCTTCTTTCACTTGCACAACATAATCATCATTGTTGAGACCGTAGAGATTTGCATTTGTGAGAACACGAAGGACCGAACGCGCTTTGGCATTCCACTCCCCTTTTTCATCAACCCAGCGATAATCCTGATTTTCTGAATAATATTCAGATACTGCCTTAGATAAAAAATGCTCGGCACTCATTGCCAAACTTTTATGCTTCACCAAATCAGCGGTCATTGGCGAAATTTTCACCGTATCAGCAGTTGGTTCATTGATTGAAGCAACAGTGATTGGCTTTGGTGTTATCTTGATGGCAGAGCGTTTTGCTACGCGGTAAGTGTAATATTTAGTCGCAGCAACTTTAAGCGGCGCCTTCTTAACTTTTTTTACCTGTACAACAGCCGGCTTAACAACAACAATCTTCTTGCGTTTTTTAGCCAAACGCTTTGCTTTCCGCTCCTGAGCTTTTTCAAATAAAACCTGGAATAAGGTTTTGCGCTTCTCAGCCATAACGGGAGAAACCAAAAAGCTGCTTGCAACTAAAGCACTTAGGAATATTTTAGTGTGTTTCATTGTTTCCGCCTAAAAGTTCAAACTCAATTAGATTTGTGACGAATTTTGAAGAAAAATACAATTCACAATCATGACAGGCACAACATAATATTACTTATGTGATAAATTTGCACATTTCAAGGCAGTTTAAGGCAGCGCAACTAAATAAAGTTAAAAAAATACCCGCTTGAAGCGGGTATTAACGCAATAATGCTTTAATTTTTTAGCGAGAATAATACTCGACCACTAGATTTGGTTCCATCTGAACTGGGTACGGAACGTCACCAAAAGCAGGTTTACGAACATATGTAGATGTCATTTTGCTATGGTCTGCATCAAGATATTCTGGCACATCACGTTCTGCCAACTGAATAGCCTCAAGAACAAATGCAAGTTGTTTTGAACGGTCGCGCAATTCAATAACATCACCCGGCTTACAACGGTATGATGGAATATCAACTTTACCGCCATTTACTTTGATGTGACCATGGTTGATGAACTGACGCGCAGCAAATACGGTTGCAACAAATTTTGAGCGGTAGACGATTGCGTCCAAACGGCTTTCTAGAAGGCCAATAAGATTTTCTGATGTATCGCCTTTTTGACGAACAGCTTCAGCATAAATACGACGAAACTGTTTTTCAGAAATATTGCCGTAATAGCCTTTGAGTTTTTGCTTCGCACGAAGCTGAATACCAAAGTCAGACGGCTTACCTTTACGGCGCTGACCATGTTCACCCGGACCATATTCACGGCGATTAACTGGAGACTTCGGACGGCCCCAGATATTTTCGCCCAAACGGCGATCAATTTTATATTTAGTTGAAATACGCTTGCTCATTACATTTCCTTTATTAAACAAACAGTTACCCTCTCACAACATGTGAAACGGTTTAGGAAACGCAACCCTCCTTTTCAAAATTAAACTAAAGCGTCTAACTTGAATGACAGACTGGCTCACGCACGTTTTGTGAAGCAGTCACGGGATACGTTAAAAACCCGCCATACCAAAGCATGCCGGGTTGCGTTTCTATTAGTTCGGCTCGTGCATAAAGTCAATCAACAAATTGATTTAAACAAGGCCCGCAAATCAAAAGCTATCAAACGATACGCTTAGACCGATACGCGCAACAATTGAATTGTTATCATCCTCGAACACACCAGCACCACCACCCGCAGGGATTGCAGTTGAGCCAATGCGGCGTACACTCGATGTATCAACAAGCTGATGATAACCAACATCTGTAAACAGGCTAACTTTTTCATTAAGTTCAAAGTTAACACCCGCAGTTACGTTCCACGTAAAAACAGCATCGTTACTGTCGTTCAGGTTCAATCCTGCAGCATTGTAAATGATATCATGGTTGACGAGACCTAGTCCGAGACCACCGCCGATATAAGGTGTAACGCCGTCACCCCAGGCATCATCTGCATCAATGTAGGCATTGGCGGTGAACGTTGTATAAGATACCTGGCTGCCTACACCAACAACCTCAGCTCCCGGTCCATTGCCGGAGAAATTAAGTGCATCAACTTCATTTTCTGCATATCTGAAAGCAAGCTCAAGTCTTGGCGTGAAGCCATCTCTTGAATGCTCCAACAAGCGTTTACCAAATGCTGCTCCAATTGTGTAACCTGTCTCTAGCTCAGTATCGACAACAGTTAGCCCATTGGTATATTCCACATCATCTGTAGGAAATACGCCACCTGCAAAAATCGATAGATAATACGGATTGGCAGATACTGGCGCTACCAATTCAGGGTCATTGTCCGCAAGATCCGCAGCATATGAGATTGAAGGAATAGCTAAACTCAGCGCGAGTGAAGCAGTTGTGAGATTAAGCACGTTAAAAGTTTTCATCATTTAGATTTTTCCTTTTGAAGGATGACAAGCCTATCAATTTGTAAGCTTGAGATGTCTTCTACAAGTTTTCAGAGGCATACGATTCATATGACTCACAGTGATGTACCACTTAAGCTCAAAAATTTATCTTCACTTATCGACCATCTTGTTCAACTAAAAATGACAAATCTTGAATGAATAAAGTTCAATTTTAAGTGTTGCTTTCACTCAACGAATTACTTTTGATTTCCAGGGTAGTCTTCTAAAACTGCGCAGCTAGACTTCAACTGCCATCTGCAAAATACTTCAGCCCAAAGCCTAGCAATAGGTTTGCAGTGGGCGTGTCCGGTGGGCCAGACGTGAAATAAGCTTCATCCCGAAATTCCTTGTGCGGGATTTTTTCTTCTAATGGCTTTAAGAGTGTTTCTGCCCGTCTTGCAATGGCCTCAGATGTATCAATCCAATCAACTGGCCAAGGGGCCATTTTGCGCATGCGGTTTACAAGAAACGGATAATGCGTGCAGGCAAGCACAACAATGTCGGTCCGAGCGTTATTCTCACCTTTCGTAAAACAAGGTGCAATTTCATCTGCGACCGCCTGTTCATCCGTATAACCATATCCACCACGAAGATAACTTTCCGCAAGTTGTGCAAGCTTTGTGCTACCAACAAGTCGCACATGGCATCTGAATGCATATTGCTCGATCAAATCACGCGTATATTGTCGCTTAACGGTTCCAGGCGTTGCAAGCACAGAGACCATGCCTGAGCTGGTGCGCTCTGCAGCAGGCTTGACGGCAGGCACGGTGCCAACAAATTGCTGGCCTGGAAAGGCCGCTCTTAAAGCATGAATAGCAAGTGTTGAAGCGGTATTGCACGCAATGATGATAATCTCTGGCTGATACTTTGGAATTAATTTTCCAAACAACTCGACCATGCGCTCTTTAAGTGCATCCTCTTCCCAATTACCATACGGAAAAGCAGCATCATCCGCCACATAAACGAACTGCCGATTGGGCATTAAAACGCGTGCCTCCCGCAAAACGGACAAGCCACCAATCCCGGAATCAAAAACCATTATACTCATGTTTGCAATCTATAGAGATTAATCACCTCTAAGACAAAGCCTACCTTGGTCATCAAAAGAAAAAAGTAATCTCTTGCGGGCAAAACTTCTTGCATAAACCCAGGTGAAAATGCCGCCAAGCATAAGGCCAGCAAACACATCGCTTGGATAATGCACTCCGATGGCGGTGCGACTTATGGCAACCCATAGCCCGAGCAAGACCATCAACCAGCCCAGGCGCGGAAACGAATTTTAGTAT